>JBHHYW010000107.1:0-8269 GCA_046757745.1 Candidatus Scalindua sp. | reverse complement strand
CAATTGTTTTCATTCTTTTTTATGACTTCTTGTGCAAAATCCAGGTAATAATTTACAGGCAAAAAGGAATCGCATATCAAAAAGCACCCTCTACAGGACAATAAAATTATTGGAAGAGTCCAGAATAGTAAAGAAAACTGATATTGCCCCGGATCATTACGTTTATGAAAAAGTAGAACAATATAATATTGGCCATGTGGTATGCTTAAAGTGCAAGAAAATCATTGAAATAAATAACAGAGAAACAAAGAAAATTGTAAACAGTATCTGTAGAAAAAAAAGATTTCAATATAAAACACATACGTTTGAAATCAAGGGCTACTGCAATAATTGTATAAGTTTGTCTCTAAAAGATGAATGATCATTCCCTGGAAGACATTGTTAGATGTGTACATTCTACAAGAGGCCGTTTAAGGTTCAGGCTTGTAGATTCTATTATTGGCATGTACAAGAATCTCAGCGCAGAACAAAAAGAAGGTCTGTATGAAAAACAGGAAGCAATGCTTAGGAAAATTGAGAATATGCAGGGAATCACGTCAGTTCGTATAAATACAATGATTGCTTCGATTACCATATCATACAATCCTCAAGTAACCACAGAAGGGAATGTCATATCATCATTGAACTCTATAGTAAAAGAATATTATCCGAAGAATGTTAACGATAGGACTGAAAAATGATTGAACGAAAGATAGAACAGGCATTGGAACATATCTGGACGGCAGGTAAAGGGCGTGGTATGGCCGAGAGGGAATTCATAAGCGAGCAACTTAGAACAGAATTCACAAATAAGATATTTGAGGAGATGAGTCGCGGAGGCCTTGTCAATCTTGATGAGCGGAAGGTCAAACTGACACATGCCGGGGGGGGAAAAAGCAGAGTTGATAACCAGACGGCATAGACTGGCAGAACGGCTTATATACGATGTACTAAACATTAGAAATGGTACATTCGAGTCAAATACATGTCAATTTGAGTACTTTCTGCCAGACGATATAATCCCGTGTATCTGTACATTGCTTGGGCATCCTGATGAATGTCCTCATGGTAAGGTGATTCCTAAGGGAAAGTGTTGCAAAAAGGCCAGAAAAGATATTAAAGCTTTAATTGCCCCTCTTTCGGAATTGAGACCGGGAGATGTGGGCAGGGTTGTTTATACCACAATCAAAGATCAAGATAGCTTGGACATAATTTCAGGGATTGGCATACTACATGGCATAGAGCTAAGGGTGCATCAAAAAATGCCTACATTTGTCTTACAGATAGGAGAATCTAAAATTGCCTTAGATGAAGACATGGTAAGTGGTATTTATGTGAGGTATAAATACTGGTAAACCGTGCTCACAATTATTAAGACCTATATTGAGAGATTTTGTTTTCTATATTTTAGTAGCCGCAGACTTCAGTCTGCGCAGGCTACCCGCCTGAATGACCCGTCCCCGCCAGAATGCGTCGGGCTGGCGAACGGCTGGCCGGGCGGGCGAAGTCGGGCAGGAAGCCATGCGGCTACATAAGTCGTTGCCTTAGGCAATCTAATTCATAAAACCAACCTTTATATCCGGATTTTCTGGAATATGGAAATTGTATCCACGCCACGCAACCCTTATAATTCTATACGAGTTTTAAATGGATTAATTACCCCTTTTCTTCTTTTATTTCCTCTTTTACCTCAGCCACCATATCCTCAAATTGTTCTTTGCTTTCCGCATAAGCCAGTTTCATTTGATCTTTTAACCCCAGGCCACCCTTGATAATACTTTTCATTAAAGGTTTGGCAGATGATGCAATCAAAGGATAAACGGCCATAGCCACAAGGGCAGAACCAACACCAAAACCAAAAGATTTAAAAAAACCTAATTTAGCCATAACGACCTCCTTCCAATAAAAAAATAGTTAGATAATTAATATCGGGCAGGTTACCCGCCGACTTTGAACTTTCTATACATTAAATTTTAAATCGCCCCTTCAGGGCTTACGTTTCTTTTATCATTTGTCCCAGGGCGACACCCTGGGCTGTAATAAATTAGCCCTTCGGGCTTCTAAAACAAACCTTAAAACCTGAACTCACTTTTTTTTAATTTTTTTTGATTTTTTGGGTTTCTTTGTTTTTCCGGTTTCTTCTTCTTTTACTTCAGCCACCAAATCATCAAACTTTTCCCTGTTTTCTGCATAAACCTCCTTCATCTGATCTTTCAGGTTTAGCCCTCCCTTTATAGCAGATTTTATGACCGGCCTTGCTGCCTTGGCAATTAATGGTAAAACTGCCGTAGCCAATAAAACCGCTCCAACTCCCATTCCCATAGTCCTTAATAATCGATAAGGCAGCATAACGATCTCCTTTCAGAAAAAGTAGCGAAGTATTCAGGGAAGTACATATGTGGATTCGGCCTCTGGCCTTAATCCATCTTTATTATCTACAAAAAAATGGGGATGCTCCCCTTAAGACCTCCAAAAACGTATATCACCAATTCCTACTTTTCAGTTTTTCCGTTAGTGTGTACATGTGAAATATTTTTGGTGTCACCATTAACTTCGCCCATCTTCGTTAAATACAATCTACTTGAATTAAAAACTACACCCAATGTATTAGCGTTATGCAGGATGGCCGCCGTAAGCGGTGAAATCACTCCAAACATCCCCAATAGTATTCCCAGGGAATTGATACCAATCGAAAAGGTAAAATTCTGGCGAATCATATTCATAGCCTTCCTGCTGATCTGTATAGTTTCAGAAACTGATTGCAGGTGATCTCCCGTAATAGCTACATCCGCAGCCTCAATCGCAACATCAGTTCCATTGGTCTTCATTGCAATCCCCAAATCAGCAACGGCAAGCGCAGGTCCGTCATTAATACCATCACCTACCATAGCAACACGCTTACCCTCACCTTGAAGCGTCTTTACGAAAATGGATTTGTCTTCAGGAAGCATGGAAGCTTTAATTTCATCAATGTCCAGGTCTCTAGCCATGATGGCTGCAGAATCATAATGATCTCCAGTTACAACATAAATTTTCTCAACCCCATTACTTCGTAGGTCTCTTATAGTCTGTTGAATGCCTGGCCTTAATACATCCTTGACTCCGATAATTCCCATTAATATATCCGCTCGCGCAATATAAAGGACAGATTCCCCGTTTTGTATCAATCTTTCCGACTGAGCATCACCTTCATGATTAACCTTAATTCCCATATCATCCATAAAGTGCCGGCTGCCCACCAGAATCTGAATTCCATCTGAGATTGCCCTTACTCCATGTCCAATTACCACCTCACATTCGGTATGTTCGGGGATAACAGCTTCCATCTCATGAACGTGGACCAGGACGGCTGAAGCAAGCGGGTGACTCGAATGTTTCACTCCAATTGCTGCGGACAACAGCACGTCTTCCGGCTTATACCGGGAGGTCAGTGAAATCACACGTGTTACCCTGGGCTCTCCCATCGTTAATGTACCAGTTTTGTCAAAGATCACGCTATCTATCCTTCCTGCAGCCTCAAGGTTAGCGCCACCTTTTATTAATACTCCCCTTCTCGCTGCACCCCCAATGGCAGCAACAACTGCTGTCGGTGTGGACAGGCCAACCGCACATGGACAGGCAATGACCAGCATAGTCAGGCTTCTGCGGATATCACGGGTAAATAAGAACGTAAGAGCGGACAATATGAAAGAGACAGGGATAACCCTTTGTGCAAATCGGTCTGCCACGTTCTGGATCTCAGCACGGCCCTCCTGAGCTTCTTCTACAATCTGAACAATCCTGGCCAATTGGGTATCGTCCCCAACCTTTTCTGCACGGATATACAAGGTGCCCATCTCTACAAACGTTCCTGCATAGACACGATCGCCAGGCTGTTTTGTAACAAGATTTGATTCGCCCGTGATTGCGGCCTGATTTACCGCAGCTTCCCCTTTTACCACCTCGCCATCAACGACAATTTTTTCCCCTATATGGACAACTACGACATCATGTACCTTTATATCCTCAACAGGTACTTTTATTTCAACTTCATCAACTACTATCCAGGCAATTTCTTCATCTAAATTCAAAAGTTCTTCAAAGGCTTTCCGGGATCGGCGTAGGGTGAGTGTCTTCAATAGATTACTCAAATCAATCAGCCACACAACAACCAATCCCGTCAAACTTTCACGAAGTACAAAAGTGGCAATTGTTGCAATAGTGATTAATGTATCAATATTTACCTTGTCTTTCCCTGCCAATACAGCCAGGCCGTTTCGGAAGACCGGATAGCCCACTACGATTGTTGTTATCCCGCTTAAGCCAATCAAAGCACCGCTGTTGGCTAAGCGGGCAGGCCCAAGGAAACGACGTTTAACAAATAGAAATAAAAGAATAGCGCCGGTTGCACACAATTGAATAATGTGGCGGCGAATGGAAAGTCCTGTCTCATCATCCTGTTTTTCCATTTTGCTTTTTGCCACATCAGCACTACCGTTGCATTCGTGTTTGAATCTTTTGGCTTTTCCGGGTTTATGATGACGACTGTCTTTGAAGGGCTTCGCCTCTTTATCAGTTGCAGGCTTAATCTTATCAATATCCCGGATTAATTCATCATGTGTTACTCTTTCAGGCTCAAAGAGAAGAAGTATCCTGCCGGTAACGGCATTAGCCTCAACATGCAGGATTCCTTCCTTCCGTGAAAATTCAAATTCAACGTCTCTGACAAACTCTGTAGAATTTTTCAAACCGGCGACTTCATGACGCAATCGCCCCTTGGTTTTGTGTGTATAACACCCGTTTCCGCTAAAATCGTTTTTAATGTAGCTGCTGAAAACCATTGGAATAAATTCCTGTCCAAAGAAAATTGTTAAATATAAACAAACCTCAATTACTACTGAATAATATACATGCATAGATAAATGTCAAGTGTAAACTCTTATTTAGCAAATATTTACATTGAGACTCAGTTTCATTTTCTAAGTGATGACTTTTTATAATTAACCGCCAGTCTTCATTGTATATGAATTTTTTTTGACAAAAAATTGACATTTTCTATTTGCCTTGACAAAATTGATTTTTTCTTGACAAAGAATCATTGAATGTATACATTAGAAACCTAATTGCGATTAAGTCTCAATCTTAATAGAATAATAAGTGAAAAAGATACTAATTATTGATGACAATAAAGATGTCCTTGTAATGTTTGAACAATTATTATTAGATAAAGGATACGGTGTGTCTACAGTAAATAATGGTGCTGCAGGCATTGAGCTGTTTAAGAGGGAAAGCTTCGATCTTGTAATAAAAGACATCGGCATGCCAGGGATAGGTTGTTTTGATATGATAAAAAGGATAACCAATATTATCATGATTCCAATTATAATAATGAGTAAAGACATCTTGTCGGTCGATCCGGTTAAAGTATCAAGGTTGGGCGTGAATGCGATAATACCAAAGACACTTAATTTTGGTGCATTCTGTAATGTAATAAGGTCTTGTCTGGAAGATAACCCATAAAAAAATTTGATATTTGATTGAGACTGAGTCTCAATCTCCTCTAGAAAGGAATAGAAAAACGAAAGTGCGTAAAACCGTAATGATTGTGGACGATGAACAACCTTTTCATGATCTCTATACAGAGATGCTGGAAGGTTCAAACTATAGAATGGTCAATGTATACGATGGGTATGAAGCGTTGTCAAAATTGGAAGAGAAAAGACCTGATTTAATAATTTCGGATATAACTCTGAACATGATAACCGGCGATACTCTCTTCCTGCACTTAAAGAGTATGCCTGAATACGAGGATATCCCTTTCATAATGATGACAGACATTTCCCCTCTCCCTTATAACAATTTAAGGAAGATTGATCCAAATCTGGTATTTCTTGACAAAACTTTTACAAGAGAAAGATTGATAAAGGAGGTTAAGGATAAGATTGGATAGACAAAGATTATTGAAAATCTATATTAATTTCTGAGGAAGGAGAAACATGAATATGTTTTTAAAAACATTCACAACCGCTTTGTTTTTCATTTCATTTGTTTTTACATTAGTTTTTCATGCAGACGGTTCAATGTTTAACGAAACTGAATGCAAGAGAGAGACCGTTGATATCCTTCCTGGCGGTTGCACAAGAAAGTGTCCTGCAAAAAAGAAAAGTACACATGGGTCTTTGCATAAACTTGAGAAAGACATGAAACTGGGCATTGATGATACTTCCTTTCCAGCTCACTTTTCAAAATATATAACTGACTGCATGCGCCTCAAAGAATACAAAAGAGCAATAGATTTCTTTCTTACACTTGCCGGAGAAAATCAGACATCAGCTAATGCCCTGACGGCAAAAGGAGTTATAACATACGGCTGGTGGGCGGAGAATGTTATGAGACATGGCCTGCAAAAAATTGACGAGGCAATCTCACTTGATAAAAAGGTATTCTTCCCCAGATTGTGCCGCGCAACTTATCTCTCATGCCTGCCTGACGAATTTATGGCTGCCATAAATGAATTCAGGGTCCTTTTAGAGACCGAAAGAGATAACCCTTCAAACCTCTATGATATATATTCGAATCTTGCCAGGGTTTATGGAGAACATGGACATTATGATATGGTTGCTCACATCAATGAAAAGCTGCTGGAAGTGCAGGGCCGGCTAAATAAAAAAATTAATTGGTCACACGCAAACGAAAAGTCTTCTGGTATCAACAAACATTACAGTGAAATTATCCGGTTATCTTATCCTGTCATGAATAATACCATCATAAATAAGCTAGCTTCCACTAAAGACATGCAGTTGAATGATCATCTTGCAATCCTTGAGAGAAATATGGAAAGAAAGATTTATGATACAAACTTTGGGGATATTTATACACGATATGTCATTCTTGCATGGCAATACGGAGAAACCGGCCGTGCAATCAATTTCTTTAAGGTCCTTGCAGAAAGGCATCCTGAATCTCCAAATGCGCTTGCCGCTTTGGGAACAATAACATACGGCTGGAGAGGGCAGATACTGTTGCAGCAAGGACTGGATTGCATCGAGAGCGCTATAGTGATTGATAATGACAATTTCTTTTCCAGGATAAATCATGCAACCTTTATTGCCTACTTTCCAAATGGTTTTGCCAAATCAATGTATGAGTTTTCTATCCTTAGACAGACTAATAAGGGTTTGCCACAAAAGCTTAGCTTGATTAACAACTACATAAACCATATATGTTTACAACACGGACACGACAGGATACCCGCAGAATATATAGCGTCCGCGATTAGGCACAGGCTTTAGTTAATAGGCGGCGATCATTTTCAAATTAAATTTTGACATAGTTTTTCTATTTTTTTAATAAGGAGATTTTAAATGGAATTTGCAACACAAATTGAAGTAGCCGCAGACATTATCTGGATTCGCCTCCATGCGAATGGAGATATGATTCTCCGCAGACTGAGAACTTTGCTGAGGATGGAGAAGGTTCTCTTTTATCAGGGTATTGGCTGGCTCGCAAGAGAGGGTAAGATATCAATAGCTAAAGATGGATGGAGGACAAGGATAAGCCTCGTTAAATGATGATTCAGGTTATATAGGTTTTTTGGAATGTAGTGACCGTGTCAATACTACAGGCATCGACACGGTCGATGCACTCCATAATGTTTGCCAATATAGGTTTATTTCCACAAGTTATTGAACAATTTCCACTCTTTCACTTTTTTTATATAGGAGGCAAAATAACATGTCCGTATTAATAGTTGGTGGAGACCACCTTGGCAGTATACCAAAGGAGCTTGAGAAGATTGGCGTAGACGATATCAGGCATATGAACGGCAGGAATAGAAACGTCATTAAGAGAGGGATGCCGATGACTATGGACCTGATTATAGTATTACATGATTACGTTAACCACAACCTGGCACAGGTAACAAAGAAACGGGCAAAGGAATCTAATATTCCCGTTGTCTTTGCAAGACGCTCGTGGTCATCGATATACAAGAAGCTACCAGCTTGCCTAATCAATAATTAACCCGAATTAACACTGATGAACAAGAATGAAAGGAAATTGTATGATGAAAAAGATACTAATCATTGATGATAACGAAGATGTCCTTGATATTTTTAAACAACTATTAGTGGAAGAAGGATTCAGTGTGTCTACAGCAAACAATGGTATTGCAGGCATAGAGCTGTTTAAGAGGCAAAGCTTTGATCTTGTGATAACAGATATCAATATGCCGGAAATGAGCGGATTTGACGTTATAAAAAAGATAAATAATATTATTAAGGTCCCCATTATATTAATGAGTTCAGATTAT
>JBHHYW010000106.1:0-8287 GCA_046757745.1 Candidatus Scalindua sp. | reverse complement strand
TTTGGCGACCATTTTCATTAACTATTGAAACTTTGAATTTCCTAGACATAGACATATATTTAGTTAACAATGTCAAGCTTGAAGAGTGTCAGAACTGTGGAGAGAAGGTAATAGCACCTGCAATCTCAGAAGAAATATTTAACATGATTAAATCTCAGAAGTATAAACTAAAAACTATGGATTTACCTGTAGTAGAACTGTCTGCCACTTGATTCCTTTACTATTCAAGTAATTCTGGGATACATCCCTTTTGTTAATCTGACAAATAACATTGCGGGTACTGATTTTTAGTAGTCAATTCCAGGCTGAGGCTCGATTCCTTTTCTATAAGCATGTTTAATCTCATTAATTTCGCTCACAGTATCTGCCAGTTCAATCACTTGAGGGTGAGCATCCCGTCCAGTCAGAACAAGATGCATAAGGGGAGGTTTGCGCTGAATGATCTCCAGAACCTGCTCCAAATCTACCAGTTTCAGATTGAGTGCGTTGTTAATCTCATCCAGTATAAGAATGTCAAACCGGCCTGATTCTATCTTTTGATGGGCCAGTTGAATTGCATCCTGGGCATTCTTTCTTTGTTCTTCATGTGAATATGGATTTCTTATTTTCCCTTATTTATAATCTTCCAGTTTAAAGTTAAATACAATTTTCTTTGTGGTTGTAAAAGGAGCGCCTAATCGCCTGGCAGGTATAAAGTCTGCTTTCTTAAGCGCTTTAATGGCTGCCTTATCAAGTGATTCACAGCCTGCAGATCTTATTATTTTTATATTACCACACTTGCCCTTACTGAGGATTGTTATTTCCAACACAGTTGCTCCTTCATGACCACGTCGTTTACAGCTTGAAGGGTAAAAGGGCTTAAAAACATTCTTAATACTGGCGCCTGTTATTACACCTTTTTCCTTAATATCAGATATTACTTCTTTGGAATCGATAGCGGTTGTATTTCTTTTCTGTATTTGTGGCTGTCTATTATTGACTTCTTTTTGAGTCTTAAAATATTCGGTACTATAAGTTGGTTCCTCCATTTTTTGTTCCATATGCTTTTCAGCCTTTACCTGCTCCTGATTAGGTATTTCTGGTTCTTGTAACGGTTCAGGATTGTCGATTGGTTTTTCTTCTATCTTACGGACATCTTCCTGTTTGTCATTAATGGATTTCCTGGAGGCAGATGATGCTACTGACGGTACAAGGTGCATTTTAAGACTGGATTCACCCTTTTTGAATATCACCTCTGGTTCAGAAGTGACAGTTAGTGGCATAATTATTACTATGTGTAATACAATGGCTATTAATCCGGAGATAATTAAATTTCTTTTATACATATTTAGATTATGAGATTGAGGTATTCCCGCCTAACAAACTGGCGGACAGGCAAGAATTAAGGGATTTTCATACATCAGTTTCCCAATTCTTCAATTCATTAATTTCTTAATAGTTGTATGTTCAACGGGTTGTGTTTCAAAGTACACTTCCTTTATTTCATCTCTTCTCAAAGTATCAAGCACGTTTATTACTACCCCAAGATCGGCCTCTTTATCACCGTTAATAAATATCTTTGTCCCTTTTACAGCTTTTGCTATTATTTCGTCTGATAGATTCTCCAGTAGGATTTCTGCCTTACCAAGAAGTATTCTGTTATCCTTATCTACTGTAATTGAGAGATAATCTTTCCTGTCTATCTCAGCCGTTGATGCCTGCGGTAGATCCACTTTAAATCCACGATGAATAACCATAGATAATATTGCATAGATCAGGAACACCAGTATAAGAAATACTACGTCTATCAAGGGTATCATCTCAATCCTGGGACCTTTTCTTCTCAGATTAAGATTTATCTTCATCTTTGCCCTTTTTATGATAGATTTCGAAACTGGTTGTTAACTTTTCTATATTTCGTGCAGCCCTTTCCAGCTTGACAATGAAATAGTTGTACGGGACTATAGTGGCAAGGGCTATAGTCAGTCCTGTAGCTGTAGTTATCAATGCTTGCGCTATCCCACCCGTAACGGCCTTCGGATCCTCTACACCGGCCTTTCCCAGAAAATCAAAGGAGACTATTATTCCGGTAACTGTTCCCAGGATACCGAGCAGGGGCGCCATGGTTATTATCGTATCCAGGATTGCCATACCCCTTTTCATCTTGTCTATCTCATCATCTGCCGCCATTTCCAGCATGTTTATCCTGGAAGATTTATGGTGTGTAAGGGCATAACACACTATTTTTATCATATAGTCTTTCGATTTATTACCCAGGGTAACGGCTTTTTCATAAAACCCTTTCTCAATCTCTCCAAATATTTCATCCAGTAGTTTGCGATCCATCCTCCTTTTTTCATTCGACCAGAAGATAATTCGCTCAATGGTGATTGTAAGAGAAACAAGCGAGCAAATTAATAGAGGATACATTACCGGGCCGCCTTTTAAAATGAGATTCAGCATTGTTTCCCTCCCTTTCTCCATCCATAATAAAATAATCCTATACAAATTAAAATTACAATATCAGTTATCCAAGATACGCTTGACGCACTTATGCCTTTTTCCGCTTCCTGTATCTTCTCTTCCATTTCATATCCTTATTAACACCTCCGTGATAATCGCGGAGGTATTGCATGTTTATTTTACGTGCAGATCCAGGAACCAATAACCATCTTGCAGCACCTCTTCGCCCTGCGTAAGTTGTAGTAATGACTGAAAAATGGGGCCGTCATATACAAGCGTATGGTACTCCCCCTCTTCGCCGCACGCATCAGCACCCTGGCTTTCAATTTCTTCAATCACTGTTCGTGAAAGGGTTTTGCCAAGTAAAGATTTCGGTAAAACATTCTCTTTAACAGCAATGATAATGGCGCAAAACCCAAGTTCAAGGAATTCTTCCAAGAGTGATCTTCTCTCTTCTAACCACAAGGGAAGAAAGGGGCGCAGCCCAACACCATCACAGGTGCGCTCTTCCCAATCTCGATGCTCCTGCATGTCGATGTCACCGAAAACAATGCTCTGTACGCCTTCTTTCTTTACAGATGTTAAAGCATCTGTGAAGTGTTTTTCGTAATCATTCCATGATGTTGCCCGTATGAGCAAAGGTATATTCATGGCTTGAGATTGTGCAGTCACTACAGAGAGGTGTAAGCCATGAGAACGACTACGCTCACCACCCTCAGTAAACATTGTAATGAGTTTTTTTGCATCACCACCAGCGTGTATCGCACGGTACATGGCAAGGCATGAATCTTTACCGCCGCTAAACGAACAGGCAAAAGAATATCTTTGATTATTCATATGTTTCTCTATTTTTAATCTTTCCTGCAAAATTCATTTAAGATTATGATTATTACAAAGACATAAAAGCCCACCCAAAGGATGTTAAGTTGATGCAACAGCCGTTTATTAATCTGGCCAGATAGTCAGTTTACCTGTTTTAGGGTGAGGATAAACAGACAAAGCAGTACCGTAAACATCACTGAGCAGCTCCGGCTGGAAAATATCATCAGGAACACCGATTTTGACGATACGCCCTTCATGCATTAACATAATACGGTCACTATACATCGATGCATAATTCAGATTATGCGAGATCATAAAAATGGACAGATTCTTATCATGTGCAAGGGATTGAGCGAGCCGGTAAACATCTAATTGATAATGTATATCCAGGTGGACAGTAGGTTCGTCCATCAATAAAATAGATGTTTTCTGCGCTAAAGACCGGGCAATCAAGACCCTCTGCCTTTCACCGCTGGAAAGCTGGTTAAAAATCTTATCCTCGTATTTCGTTAATACGGCTCGTTCGATAGCTTCCCTTATAATTTCATGGTCATTACCGGTTAAAGGTTCGAGTGGGCTGTGATAAGGATAACGCCCCATGGACACAATATCATAAACCGTGAAGTCAAATGCAATATTTGATTCAGCCGGAATGATAGTCATGATTCTGGCAAGCGCCTGACGTTTAAAAGAAGATAACGGTATACCATCCAGTAAAATCTGACCGGCCTGAGGTTTAATTATCCCGCCAAGCAAATATAATAGAGTGGTTTTACCAGCTCCGTTAGGGCCAACAACATTGAACAATTCTCCCGCCTTAAAGTCAAAAGACAAATCATGAATAAAGGGAGTTTCTGTATACGAATAATAAAGTTGCTCAACCGTTACGTTTTGATATTGTTTGCTCATCGCATTCCCTTGCGTTTATTTTTCCAGAGTAAAAACAAAAAAAACGGCCCACCAATAAGAGCAGTGATAACGCCAACAGGAATTTCAGTTGGTGAGAGCAGGGTACGTGCCAGAGTATCGGCAACAACCATAAAAATACTGCCGGCAATGATACAGGCTGGTAATAAACGTCTGTGATCAGGCCCTATTAACAATCGTAATAAATGTGGAATGATGATCCCAACAAAACCTATCAGCCCGGTTAAAGCCACAATACTACCGGTTAAAAGCGAGCAGGCAAAAAAGAGAATCTTTTTTAATCGTTCCACATCAACGCCAACAATTTGAGCGTCCAGTTCGCCCAGAGTAAGCGCGTTCAGATGCCGTGCCTGCGGCAGAATCACTCCGATTGCCAGAACAACATAGAGAAATATCCATAATAAATTTCCGTATTCAGGTGCTGGTATATTTCCCATTAACCAGGTAAAAACCTGCATCAATTGTAAAGGGTCCAGCAGGGATTGCAGAAACAAAATCAATGCGGCAAGCATCGCCTGTAATGAAATACCGACCAGCAACATCATCTGTGTTGGTAAATAATTGCCGATTCTGGAAAAATTATATACAAATAGTATGGTTAAAAGAGCACCGCATATGGCAAAAATCGGGATAATTTGAAAGCCGATAATCATCAAATGTAAACCTAAGCCCATGGCGACCACCGCACCCAGCGCCGAACCGCCGGAAATCCCAAGAATATAGGGATCGGCAAGCGGGTTTCGCAGTAATGCCTGAAAAACGGCTCCGGTCAGAGATAAAGTAGCGCCGGTAAGTGCGGCCAGAAGTAGTCTGGGTAATCTTACCTGCAATAATATAATGTTAATTTGATCAGGATCTGTCGTCCCAAAGATCGTGTTTTTCAGTTGTGCCCAGGTAATTATCACCGTGCCGGATTTCCAACATAGTAAAAAAATGAAGACCCAGCAGAACGGAACCGTGAACAACAATATTTTACGGTTTTCCATTTTTCATAATCCGTTGAATCGCCTCTGCTTTTTCAGGATGAAATTGTTGAGCTATTGAAGCCAGCGCCTGGACAACTCTTGGACCGGGACGATTGATAATGTCATGATCAACTTCAATGAACCTCTGGTCGCGTACGGCAGGGATATTTTCCCAACGTCTCCAAAATGGCATCTGATTCTCCATATCAAGCTCGTTGCCCATACCGCTTGAAAATACCAGGATATCCGGATCCCTGTCAATAACACTTTCAATGGTTAGCCTGGGATACGCCTGATCGATATCCCCGGTAATGTTAATTCCTCCTGCATCATGAATTAAACTGTTTATGAAGCTTTTGGATCCAACTGACACTATAGGATTCAGGGCGATTGAGTAAAAAGCGCGGGGTTTTGGTATTTCTTTGACCATGGATCGAATTTGCTCATAAAGGCTCTCTAAATTTGCAGATGTTTCTCTTGCTTCTTTCTGATGCTGTAAAACTTCTCCGAGCCAGTTAAGATTTTTTATAATATCAGAAAATTTTTCACTGCGTAAGACAGCAACATTGATATTCAGCCTTCGTAGTTTGCTCACATCACTCCTCGGCGCTCCATCGAAGGACATGACAACCAGGTCAGGATTTAAGGAAATAATTTGTTCAATATTTGGTTTAACATAACTGCCTACTTTGGGAAGGTCTTTGACGGAAGGAGGATAATAAGAATATAATGAAACTCCTACCAGCATAGAACCCGCATCAATGACTCCTAATATTTCTGTTGCACTCGGGGAAACGGAAATAATTCGTTCAGGGGGATTGTCAAAATGTAGAGAAAAGGAAGTATCGTCAATAAAGGTTTTTGTTTTTTCAGTATTCGCAGGCTCTGCCTGCGAAAGCTGACTGCATACTGTCAGGACAATCCAGAAAACAAAGAACATCGTAATTTGAGAATTTTGATTCATAATTTTATTGTTAATGTAGTCCAAGCCGTAAGACGTGAACTGACAGAATAGAAAATTAAAATATAAATGCTTCGGATTTCAATATTCAGCATTCGGATTTTTTCATATTTTTTTGTTTCGGCTCTGCTACACTATGTCATCCATTACATACTAAGCTTTATTCCAAAAAAGAACCTTGCTCCCGGAGATCTGAAACCCAATATTTCATCGAATTTTTTATCAAATATGTTTTCAATCCTGGAATAACACTGCAAGTGTTTTGAATAATCATAAGTAAATGCTGCGTCTAGTTTGTAAAAGCCGTCGTTCAGCCTTATAGTCGGCCTTCCCGGAGGCTTTATCCCGCCACCGTTAGGACCTTCTCTGGTACTTCCGACAATTGTACCGTCAACATTTATGTTAAATTTATCCAGAAAACCATAATTGATATTGACCGAACCCTGCTGGCTCGGCTGCCTGATCAGTTCTTTATGATTTGCATCTCTGGTATTAGTCTTCGTAAATGTACCCCTCACCGTCAACCCCTTAAATGGCTTGATTACAGCCTCTACTTCAACACCTTCCGACTTAACATGCCCAATATTTTTTGCCCTGAAGACAAATCCTCCTGTATCGACCGCTTGAATAAGATTTGAGAACCGGTTATGAAAATAGGTAACGCCAAAGAAAATTTTATCTTCCAACAGGTATTGCTCAAAACCCAGATCGTAACTCTCACTTTCCTCCGGGTCTAAAGTTGGATCACCGAAATTTGGAAAGAACAGATCATTTAACGTTGGGCCCCTGAACCCCTGTCCATAATTAACCTTGAATTTTGTATCCGTTTCCTTCAGGTGATAAGCCATAGAAAGTTTCGGATTAACAGCCTTTCCAAATGTGTTGTTATCATCTAATCGTATGCCTGTATTGAAGAAGAATCTGTCCCATAGTTTCAGTTGATTCTGGAAGTACCATCCCCTGTTGATTATTGCCTTTTCAAAGCTTCTATTATCAGCTTCCTGGTCTTCAAATTCAAAACCCGCCACAAAGGTGTCTATGTCCTTATATTTCAAGGTGTGTAGCCAGTTGCCTGTGTAAATTTGCGTACCGAGACGGAATCTTGAAACGCCAAAAGGGTCCGGTTGGCCGGGATTGGCCCTGTCAACACTTTTAAGGTCAGTATCAGCAAAGGAGAATTTCAACTGGTGGCTCCACCAATCTGTTAAAGAGTGGTTAAAAACCACATTCATGTTTAAATCTTTGTTTCGTGAATATCTATTTGGGTCCTGTCTGAAAGGACCATCATCAATATCTACCATAGAATTGTTGTATCTCATGGAAGTTTCAAAATCCATTTCTTCGTTAATCTCATAACCTAATCTTGATGATATATTAGCCTTTTCGTAATCATCATCGGCGCCGCGCCCATCACTATCTATCCTTGCCATATCTATAGAATAATGAAATTTCTTTATACTGCCGCTTGAACTGATTGACTCATTAAACGTCTTCTGAGGCGATCCAAACTCCGAATGAATGCCAAATTTCGGTCTGCCTATACCTTTCTTTGTAACTATATTGATCACGCCTCCCATGGCATCAGAGCCATACAGTGTGCTCTGTGCTCCTCTTACCACTTCTATTCTCTCTAAATTATCGGTAGTAAGATTCGCAAAATCGAAAGAGCCGGTGGTTGGACTGTTTACCTGAATACCGTCAATCATTACAAGGACTTGAGCCGTGCTTGACCCCCTGATTGTTACGTTTGTCAGCCTACCAATACCTCCGGATTTACGTATATTCAAACCGGGCACACTGCGAAGGGCCTCGAAAACAGTAGTTGCCTTTTGCTGTGCAATCTGCTCACTTGATATAATGGTAACTGAATCAGGCAAATGGCTGACTGGCGTTTCTGTCCTCGTTGCGGTTACAATGATTTCTTCTATATCTTCTTCAACTCCGGATGCCGCAGATTCGCCTTGCTTTCCCGATTGATTTGATCCTTCTTTCAGGTTAATAGTAGTTTCAGGATAACTGATGGCGGGTAAAAATAATATTGACGCAAATAATAGAAATAATAAATAATACTTCATACAAACCTCCTTTTCCCCTCGAAAGAAAGTGTTAGAAAAGAACGTGTAAGACAGGTCTCCTGGCTTTCGGATCATCCTGGTTTCTGCACCTTCCC
>JBHHYW010000105.1:0-8293 GCA_046757745.1 Candidatus Scalindua sp. | reverse complement strand
ACATTGCCGTAAATGTATGCCGTGCTAAAAAGGCCACAAATATGAGATCTGCTACTGCAGATAAGGGAATTAAACTCTCACCTCCCAGGGATTTGACTCTGGAAATGGCACTGGAGTACATTGAAGATGACGAGTTGATAGAGATTACGCCTAAAACCTTTCGCCTCAGAAAGAAATTATTGAGGGAACATGACCGTAAGCGTCAGAGAACAGTGCCACAACTACTTAAATAAGATTATACTTTCTGTTGCTAAAAGCTACATTTTCGCTCTGCGTTCTGGTGTATATGTGGATTCGGCCTCCGGCCTTAATCCACCCTACTTCGTATCATACATTTGTTAGTGTAGGGTGGATTAAACGAAGTGAATCCACCTTTATTATCTACAAAAAACTGGGAATGCTCCCTAAGGAATATGACACTATTATGGAAAAAGAGCTGAAACCTGAAATCGTTAAACCTGACGAAGCAGTGTACACAATCTACAAGTACGCAAAGTTGGATTCGACCAATGGATTTTTAAGACAGCATTGTTCAGCCCTGGCGGATTACTCGGTAATTTGGGCTAACGAACAAACGCATGGGAGGGGACGCTTTACACGGGTTTGGAATTCAGTCCCCGGACAGGATCTCACATTTTCAATCCTGTTGCCGCTTTCGTCACTGGAACATAGACTCAGACAGAACATTACTCAGGTAGCAGCTCTCTCTGTTGCTCAGTTGCTGGAAGGTTATGGCCTGAAACCATCTGTAAAATGGCCGAATGACGTGCTTGTACAGGGGCGAAAAATATCTGGCATACTGTGTGAAATTGTTAAATCAAAAAAAAATGTATACGGGATACTGGGAATAGGCATTAATGTAAACAGTACGGAGGAATCCCTTGCCTTTATAGGCATTCCTGCCACATCGCTTCGCTGCGAATTGCGCCAGAAAGTTATACGGCTTGAACTGTTTAAAAAACTCCTTGAAATAATAATTAATTGCTTTAATGTACTTTGCCAGAGTGGTTTTACACAAAACCGGCTGGAGATAAAGAAAAGATTGGCATTTATAAATGAACAAATCGTTTTTGCAGACGTAAAACAGGAATCATATTCTGGAAGAATAATCGACCTGAACGACGATGGAACATTGCTTTTTAAATGTGAAAAACGAGGTATTATCAATCTCAATTCCGGAGAAATAGCTTTTAATAATTTATACACTAACCCGAACGAATCGGAATTATAATAATATTGAAGGATTAAGGGATTTAGGGATTTAGGAATTTAGGAATTCCCATAATTCCTGAATTCACTAATTCTTAAATATCAATTTCTGCTGGACATGGTCAAAAGAATTCATAAATGTATTAAGAGGGATTATTAATGATCGGCAATGCGGTTATGCTTATGTTTGTTGGTATGAGCGTTGTGTTCGTTTTCCTTGTGCTTTTAAATCTGGTTGTATCGTTGCTTGCTTATTGTACACGTGAGCATACCCGCAGGGAAGAAACGGCACTGGCTGAAGAAGAACTTGCTCGCAGAAAAAAGAGAAAAGAAGGTATGGATACGGGAGGCAGCAATATACAAACCGCAGTCATATCTGCCGCCGTTCATGCATACAGAAATACATGAATATCAGTATTGATGCATTTCTTAATAAAATCTAAAATGAGTCTGGTTATTTATTCTCAGAAACATAAACTTAAATGAAAGGGTCATTATTGTGAAGAAAGTCAGGTTCATGGACACATCATTCAGGGATGGATTCCAATCTGTTTTTGGTGCACGAGTGCTTACTCAGGATTTTATGCCTGCTGTAGAAGCAGCTATAGGAGCAGGGATTACGCATATGGAGGCTGGCGGCGGCGCCCGGTTTCAATCTCTTTTCTTTTACTGCAACGAATCGGCTTTTCATATGATGGATAACTTCAGGAAGATTGCCGGGCCTGATGCGAATCTCCAGACACTGGCCAGGGGTATTAACGTTGTCGCCCTGTCACAATCACCCAAAGACATTATCAAACTTCATGCGACTCTCTTTAAGAAACATGGTATGACTACTATACGTAACTTTGATGCGCTTAATGACATTCAAAACCTTGAGTATTCAGGCGAGTGTATAACTGAAGCAAGCCTTCACCATCAAGTATGCATAACCCTGATGGACTTGCCTGAAGAATGTGAAGACGCCCATACCTCTGAATTCTATCTACATCGCCTGAAAACAATTCTGGATTCAGGGCTTCCATATGATTCTATATGTTTTAAGGATGCAAGTGGTACTGCAAATCCACAGAAGGTGTATGATACATTTAAAGGCGCCAGAAAGCTTCTGGGAGACGATGTACTTCTCTGGTACCATACCCACGATACTGCCGGAGTAGGCGTATCCTGCTATCTGGGTGCAATTGAGGGAGGAGCGACAAAAAACGATAATTTTGGTATTGATCTCGCAAAAAGTCCCGTTTGCGGAGGTACAAGCCAGCCAGACATTATTTCAATGTGGCATGCACTTAAAGGCATGGAGTGGACGATTAATGTAGATGTAATGAAAATTGTTGAAGCTGAAACAGTCTTTGAAGAGTGCATGAAGGATTATTTTATTCCAATAGAGGCAAAACAAGTCTCTCCAATCATACCGCTTTCACCAATGCCGGGTGGAGCGCTGACAGCAAATACCATGATGATGCGTGATACGGGAACACTTCATCTTTATCCACAGGTTATAAGAGAGATGACCGATGTCGTTAAAAAGGGTGGATTTGCCACATCGGTTACACCGGTATCACAGTTCTATTTTCAACAGGCCTATGCAAATGTAACTCTAGGTAAATGGAAAAAAATTACGCAAGGTTACGGTGACATGGTGCTTGGTTATTTTGGCAGCACCCCTTCAAGGCCTGATCCGGAAATCGTAAAACTTGCAGAGGAACAATTGGGCAAGAAACCCTTCGACGGCCATCCACTGGAAATCCTTGAACCCGGAATCCCGGAAGCAACGAAGAAACTTCAGGAAAACAATTTAGAGGTTACAGATGAAAACATTTTCATTGCGTACGCCTGTGGAGAAAAAGGTATTGAATTTCTACAGGGAAAAACAAAAGAGAATATCAGGAAAATTTCTAATGAAGCTGAACCCAAGACTGCTCCTGTACTGACCACAGGCAAGAAATGTCCTGAAAACTATACCGTAACAGTTGATGGCAAATCATTTAATGTTACCGTTGCCGAGGGTACCGGTACTATCCAGGCAAGCGCACAAATACCGTCTGCGCCAACGATAACTATCAAGGGTGAACCAATTGTTGCCAGCATGCCGGGCGCAGTTACGCATATCGAAGCTGGAACGGGAGATATGGTAAAAGAAGGAGAAACTATTCTTGTCCTTGAGGCTATGAAGATGGAGTCTCCTGTTAAGGCTCCAAAAGACTGTAAGATCATTGCTATTGAGGTGTCTGTAGGAGACAATGTAAATCATGGTAACACACTTGTTATGATAGAATAGGTGCATTTTTTGTCATTTTATATTAATTATCTGCGGACATACCTGCCTACCGGTAGGCAAGTGCGTCCAATTAACTTGATTATTATGCGAATAATCTCGCTTCTTTTTATTACATACTTTTCACTGGCAAGCACAGTAAACGCTCAGAAATATTTTACTACTTCAGGGGATACGGTGACAGTGACAATCCCATCAGACGCGATAATCCTTAAGGTATCAATAAAAAATGGCGCTGAGTTTAAAATAGGCGATAAGATCAGGGAAGGTGATTTCATTGCACTTATGGCAGATAAAAGCCATAACAAGATTACTGTTACCTCCGGTATTACTGGTGAAATCACCTATATCAACAAAAACCTTTACAAGAAGTTTACACCGATACCCGCAGGAACAGATCTTCTTAAAATAGAAAAAAAGGACATTATCGTTCAATCCACAGAAACCGAAAAAGACGCCGGTAGACTATCCTTTGCAAGGGTCTTCAAAAATTTGGTGAAAAGCACCGGTCTGTATGCACTGATTTTTAACAACACAATTGATTGGACAGAAGGTGTAGGGAGAGTGCTCATGATCAGTGTTGGATTACTTCTCATATATCTCGGTATTTCCAAACAGTTTGAACCCCTTCTCTTAATTCCCATTGGGATGGGAGCCATACTTTGCAATATCCCTCTTGCATTTATTAACGACGAAGGTGGAATTATTCGGTATGTATATGATGCTGGCATCAAGACAGGTATTTTTCCGCTCATAATATTTATGGGTGTTGGAGCCATGACTGACTTTGGACCTTTGCTTGCAAACCCACGCACCACATTGCTGGGAGCAGCGGCCCAGTTTGGTATCTTTTCAACCCTGATAGGAGCCATACTCCTTGCCAAATATATTCCCGGTATTGACTTTTCCCTCAAGGATGCTTCATCTATCGCCATAATCGGAGGTGCAGACGGGCCGACTTCGATCTTTCTGGCCTCAAAACTAAGCCCGAGACTGCTCGGATCTATAGCAGTTGCAGCCTATTCTTATATGGCGCTGGTTCCGATAATTCAGCCTCCCATTATGAAACTACTCACCACTAAAAGCGAACGCAAGATCAAGATGTCACAACTCCGATATGTATCTCAACGGGAAAAAATAATTTTCCCGGTAGTTGTCATCATTCTCTGTGCGCTATTGCTTCCGTCAGCAGCGCCACTTATCGGCTTCCTGATGTTCGGAAATCTTATGCGTGAATCCGGCGTGGTAAACCGATTATGTGACACGACACAAAATGCACTCATCAATATAGTAACGATTTTCCTTGGCCTTGGAGTCGGAAGCAAACTATCTGCGGACAAGTTTCTGAACCTTGAGACACTCGGTATTATCGTACTCGGCCTGTTTGCATTTTCATTCGGTACCGCATCCGGCGTCATCATGGCAAAAATCATGAATTTATTCTCAACCGGCAAGATCAATCCTCTTATCGGGTCTGCCGGCGTATCGGCTGTTCCCATGGCTGCCAGGGTCTCTAATAAGGTGGGGCTGGACGAGGACCCTCATAATTTCCTGCTTATGCATGCAATGGGCCCAAATGTTGCGGGTGTAATTGGTTCTGCAGTTGCCGCCGGTGTTCTTCTTGCCGTCTTCTTATAATCCCATGCTCTGTTTTTTCTTCTTGTATTTTTCACGACATTAGTCACATGTTTGCTGTAGCTCTTCGTGTTCTAAACACAAACCAATCATAAACTTATTTCTTAAATTGCACACCTCTTTGAAAATACTGTAATTTTCCAGATTTTATGCTAAACTAAGCCTACTAAATATCAGGGGGAAACTTATTATGTCAATAATCAGACACAAAACAAAACAATAACAGCCCGGGAAATGTAATAGATTTTGACTGTTAATATTAGATCAGTATTCCTATAAATGTGGGGTTATAAAAATCTTGCATAATTCTTATTTGAGTATATAATTTTCAATCCCACTGACGATCAGGATCACTTAACCTGAATGCTGTAATCAAAGATGAATATTTACTGAAGGCAATATGAGGAAATACATACTATCGCAAACCGTAATCATATCATTTATATTTTTTTGCCCCCGATTAAACAGGCTGCAGGTGAGAAAAAATCACTCCGTTTTGTTATACTCTTTGAAACAAAAGAAAACGTCTCGGAAATAATCATATGTCATTGAAAATTACAGTAAAGGTAATCAGCAAACACTTTTTGGATAATATTACATTAAAAACATAACCCTAAAGAAGTTGCTTACAATGAAAATGTGCCGACTGAAAGAAGATTACAGTAGAGATAGTAGAGAGTGTTGTCAATAAACTATATGTAAACTTGAATCCCAAAGACATTATTTCAGAACAAGCCGTATTTTGAATAAATAGATTTTTCAATATAGAAAAATGAAATTGCTGAAAGAGAGGCTCGGTAGTGCCAATTAAGAAGTTGATAGTTGATAAGTCAATAAACGCCGCATATAAGTACTTAAAGTACCTGGGGGCAGAAGTAAAAATTTATGGTTCAATTTGTGTAAAAAGCGAACCTTCTCAGGCAAGAATATATTTGGAAGGCAAAGAAGTCGGCATAACTACCGAGACCATAACCGGCTTAGAGCCAGGTAAATATACAGTGGAAGTCAGGATGAATGGCTATGAAGTCTGGAGTAAAAGTGTGGAAGTTGAGGGCGGCAGAAAGAAAACCTTAACCGCAGTACTTCAAATGAAAACCGGTTCTATCAGCATAAAAAGTGAGCCGGCAAATGCAAAGATTTTTCTTAATGGCAAAGAGATTGGCACTACTCCTGATGTTATACGGTCTACAGTTTCTGGTTCGCATGAGGTGGAACTCAAGCTGGATGGATACGAAGTCTGGAGCAAGAGGGTAAATATCGAGGAAGACAAGGAGAAGACTTTATCAGCAGTGCTTCGAATCAAGGCAGGCTCCCTAATGATAGAGAGTGAGCCGACGAATGCAAAGATATTTTTAGATGGTGAAGAAATTGGCACTACTCCTAATATTATCAAGTCTATAGCTCCTGATACGTATGAGGTGGAAGTAAGGAGGGACGGATATAATGTTTGGAGTGAATTTGTTGATATTGAGGGAGACAAAGAGAAGGTTTTAACAGCAGTACTTCAAATGAAAACAGGATCTATCAGTGTAAAGAGTAAGCCGAAGAATGCAAGGATATTTTTAGATGGTAAAGAGGTTGGCGCTACTCCCAATATCCTGAAATCTGTTGCTTCTGGTTCCCACGAGGTGGAAGTAAGGATGGACGGTTATGATGTGTGTAGTAAGAGTATAGAAGTTGAAACAGACAAGAAGAAATCCTTAATATTAGAACTTCAAATAAATACCGGCTCAATCAGCATAAAGAGTGAACCTGCAAAGGCGAGGATATTTCTTGATGGCAAAGAGGCCGGTACTACTCCCGACACTTTACTGGCTGTTGCCCCCGGCAGGCATGATGTGGAAGTAAGGAAGGATAAATATGAAGTTTGGCGTGAGAGTGTAGAGGTCAAGATAGGTGAAGAAAATGCCTTGACAGCTGTACTTCAAATGAAGACCGGGTCAATCATGATAGATAGTGAGCCGTCAAATGCAAAGGTATATTTAGACGGTAAGGAGGTTGGTACCACTCCTGTAACAGTAACGGATTTAAAGCCAGGCAAACACACATTGGAAATCAAGAAGGCCAGATATGAAATTTGGCGTGAAAGCATAGAGACTGAGGCAGATGCAGTAAAAACCTTAACGGCAGTGCTCCAGATAAAGACAGGAACAATTATAATGAAGAGCAGGCCTTCGAAAGCAATGATATTCTTAGATGGTAAAGAAGTTGGAATCACTCCTGATATTATACGATCTATTGATCCTGGTACACATGAGGTGGAAATCAGGCTGGATGGGCATGAGGTTTGGCGTGAGAGGCTGAGTGTTGTTGCAGGCAAAGAAAAGGCATTAACAGCAGTGCTTCAAGTAAAGACCGGAGCTCTTGTGATAGATAGTGAACCGGCAAACGCAAGAATATATTTAGATGGTGATAAAATTGGCACTACTCCTAATACTTTTAGATATATTGTCCCCGGTACGCATGAAGTCGAGGTCAGGATGGATGGGTATGAAATCTGGCGTGAAAGTATTGAGATTGAGGCTGATATAGGAAAAGCTCTAACTGCGACACTTAGAGCAAAGTCCGGCGCTATCAGCATAAAAAGCGAGCCAACAAATGCAAAAATATATTTAGACGGCAAAGAGGTTGGCAATGCACCCGTTACTTTAAAGCCTGTCCGGGGGATACACGCAGTGGAAGTCAGGATGGATGGATATGAAATCTGGCATGAGAATGTAGATATCCAGGCAGACAAGGATAAAACTTTAACTGCTGCACTTCAATTAAAGACTGGAACTATTTTGGTAGAGAGCGATCCAGCGGACGCAAAGATATATTTAGACGGTAAAGAGGCTGGCAAAACTCCTAACAGTTTAAAGTCTGTTACCCCCGGAACGCATAAAATTGAAATCAGGATGGATGGATATGTAGTCTGGAGTAAGAGCGTGGAGGTTGAAGCTGATGAAGAAAAGTCCCTGACAGCAACACTTCAAATCAAAACCAGCTCTGTTCAGATAGAGAGCAAGCCTACAAACGCAACTATATATTTAGATGGCGATGAAGTTGGTATCACTCCTGATACTTTAAGGTCTATCATCCCTGGCAGGCATTTGGTAGAAGTTAAAATGGATGGATATAAAGTTTGGAGTAAGAGTATAATTGTAAGAGCAAATAAAGAGAATACCTTAA
>JBHHYW010000104.1:0-8313 GCA_046757745.1 Candidatus Scalindua sp. | reverse complement strand
TGCAGACAGCACTGCTGACAATGAATCTTGATACTATTGCTCAAATGTCATGCAATCCCGCAATTGGTGGACTTGCAAAGGGTCAATTAGTACGTGAAGTGGATGCTCTTGGTGGTGAAATGGGGAAGGTGATTGATGCTACAGGTATTCAGTTCAGACTTCTCAATGCAAGCAAAGGACATGCAGTAAGATCACCCCGTGCACAGGCAGACAAAAAACTGTACCAGTTTACGATGAAAAGGAGATTGGAAGAGCAGGTCAACCTTTCATTAAGACAGGATAGCATTGAAGATATTGTAGTTTATGATAAAGGAAAACTGGCATTAGCTGGTGAAAGCGGGACAAATTACAGGGCTAAGGCCGTAATTGTTACTACAGGCACTTTCCTGAATGGATTAATACATATTGGCAACACTCAGTCAAAGGGTGGCAGATCCAGCGAACCATCAGCTGATAAATTGTCAAATAGTCTACAGAATTTAGGGTTTGAGATGGGCAGGCTTAAGACAGGGACACCGCCACGCCTTAACGGCAACAGGATTAATTATGGCGTTTTACAGGAACAAGCGGGTGATGAGCACCCCACGGCATTTTCTTTCTCTACTGAGAATATACAAAGACCTCAAATCAAATGCTATATAACTTATACTAACAACCTGACACACAAAATTATCAGGTCAAACCTGGATCGTTCTCCAATTTTTACTGGGCAGATTAAGGCTGTAGGGCCAAGATATTGCCCTTCCATTGAGGACAAGATCACCAGGTTCCCAGATAAGGATCATCATCAAATATTTCTCGAACCTGAAGGATTGGACACTACAGAGGTATATTGCAATGGTATATCTACAAGTATTCCTTTTGATGTGCAGGAAGCTATGATTCGTTCAATAAAAGGATTAGAAAATACAGATATTACACGTTATGGATATGCAATAGAATATGATTATGTGCCGCCGACTCAAATTAAGCCTTCACTTGAGGCAAAAAATGTTGAAAACATTTTCCTGGCCGGGCAGATAAACGGTACTTCTGGTTATGAGGAGGCCGCTGCACAGGGAATAATGGCGGGAATAAATGCCGTGTTGAAGATCAAGGGATGCGTTCCATTTATCCTGGGCCGCTCTGAAGCTTATATCGGCGTATTGATTGATGACTTAGTTACAAAAGGCACACAAGAACCGTATAGAATGTTTACTTCGAGAGCGGAGTATAGACTTGTTCTGCGACATGACAATGCCGATAGAAGACTGATGAAATATGGCTATAAGTATGGCTTGATTAATAAGAAGCAATTGAATGAGTTGTTGGAGAAAGAGAAAAGTATTTCTGAAACTATCGAATACCTTGAGTACAGCAAAAGGGAGCAAGATTCATTGTTAAAGCTATTGAAGCGCCCCAACATGTGTTTTAAAGATTTGCTGGAAACCGATAACGATTTAAGGAAAAGAAATATTTCTGTTCCCGTACAGGAGCAAGTGGAGATTGAGGCGAAATATGAAGGATACATCAATAGACAAAAACAACAAATCGAAAAGTTTAAAAAGATGGAAAAGCTTTATCTTCCTCCACATTTTCATTATGACAGCATACCGGGATTAAGGAAAGAAGCCCAACAGAAGCTAGGCAGATTTCGCCCTGTTTCACTGGGGCAGGCTTCTCGTATTTCTGGAGTGTCTCCTGCTGATATTTCAATACTGATGGTATATTTGATGAGCAAGAGTAAGAAAGAAACTCAATCGATAGTTACTTGAGAGGACAACATGCAGAAAACAAAAGCATTTGTTTGGACTGATCTGGATTAGGGCTTTAAATTATCTATCTTTTCATGTTCATGCTCATCAAAAATTCGGCATTAGTTTGAGTTTTAGATAGTCTGCTGCTGAGCAATTCCAATACCTCTGTTGGATTCATTTCGTTTAGGACCCTTCGCAGTACCCATACTCTTTTTAACTCTTCAGGGTCAAGAATTAACTCTTCCTTCCTTGTTCCGGATCTGTTTATGTCTATTGCCGGAAACAGCCTTTTATCTGCTAATCTTCTGTCTAGGTGTAGTTCCATGTTGCCTGTACCTTTAAACTCTTCGAAGATAACCTCGTCCATTCTGCTGCCAGTGTCTATGAGGGCTGTAGCAATAATTGTCAAACTTCCTCCTTCTTCTATATTTCTTGCAGCGCCAAAAAAACGTTTAGGCTTTTGCAGTGCATTTGCATCAACACCGCCGGAGAGTATTTTTCCGCTATGTGGGATTTCAGTATTATATGCCCTTGCCAGTCGTGTGATAGAGTCAAGCAATATAACTACATCTTTTTTGTACTCCACCATGCGCTTAGCCTTTTCGACCACCATTTCAGCGACCTGAACGTGGCGACTTGCCGGTTCATCAAATGTTGATCCGATTACTTCAGCCTGGACAGCTCTGTCCATCTCCGTAACTTCTTCAGGGCGTTCATCTATTAAAAGAATTATCAGGTAGACCTCGGGGTGATTCTTTGTAATGCTGTTTGCAATTTCCTTTATGAGAACGGTTTTACCCGTACGAGGGGGAGCCACGATCAAGCCGCGTTGTCCTTTTCCTATTGGAGTAACCAGATCCATTATTCGCATTTCTATCTCATCTTTCTTAACTTCCAGCATAAGACGTTCACCAGGATGCAGTGGTGTCAGATCATCAAAGACAATCATTTCATTCAAACGGTCCGGATTCTCATAATTTATGGCCTCCACTCTCAGGAGTGCAAAATATCTTTCGTTTTCCTTGGGTGGGCGTATCTGCCCGGAAACCGTTGCACCGGTTCTTATGCCAAAACGCCTTATTTGTGACGGTGATATATAAATATCGTCAGGGCATGGCAAGTAGTTATAGTCTGGAGAACGTAAGAAACCAAACCCTTCAGGTAATACCTCTACTACACCTTCTCCATACATGAGGCCATTTTGGTTTACACGTTCCTTAAGTATTTTAAAGATCAGTTCCTGTTTTTTAAGGCCGGAACACTCTTTTATACCTTCTTTTTTTGCTGTATCCTGTAGTTCTTTTATTGTCATCTTTTGTAATGCAGTGATATGCATATCACCCTTTTTAATTTCTTCATACTTTTCATTAGTCTCTTCAGTAGCCTTAGTGCTTTTAGGATTCTTAGAAACTTTTACTGATGTTGTTGCGCTAGTCTTCTTTTTAGTTTTAGTTGAAACCATGTTTTTCTCCATATTGCTTTTTAATTATAAATTGATACCAAAAATCTTTTACTTGTTTTAATGTGTTTGCTTGGCACAGGTTATTGCAAATAACAATGTCTGCAATTTCCCTTTTCTCCCTTAATGAACTTTGAAATTTCTCTCTTTTGGCTATTTCACCTGAAGGCCACTTTCTACTATTCTCCACTCTCGCCTTGCATGTGTTCTTCCTGGTATTTACGAATAGTGTTATATCGCAAATGTCTATTAAATTTGATTCCACTAATAGAGCGGCATCTAGTACTATAGCTACTGATGTTGATTTATTCCTCAGTTTAGAAATACGGTCTTTAATTTGTTTTATTGCCTCAGGATGAATAATTTTATTTAATGCAGACAGCTCCTTCTTGTCCGCGAATACGATTTCACCAAGTTTATGTCTTTCGATTCTACCGTATTTGTCTTGTATATGGCCTCCCCATCTATTGATGATTTTTTGTGACATAGATTTAGTGTCAATGAGTCGGTGACAGATTATGTCAGCATTAATAACGCTTGCCCCCAATGATCCCAGCATTTTTGCTATTGTGCTCTTTCCACTTGCTATTCCGCCTGTGATACCAATTACTTTGATCCTTTGCTTCATTCAATTGTTATCATGATTTTCAGCAATGAATGAATTAAAGCCGTAGTTGGTGAATAATTCATTAAGCTTGATATTGTTAAAATTCGTCAAACGACAATCTTCAAGATTAAAATCCAACGGAACCTCTGTATTTATGGTTGCCAGGCGTTTTGAAAGTCTGGCCAATTCTGTATATTTCAATAAGTTTTCCTGTTTTTTCTTACCTTTAATTTTGTCAACATTTGATATTACATTTTCTAACGTTTTCCATTCTCTAATGAGATTTAAAGCTGTTTTAGAGCCAATACCAGGGATGCCGGGAATATTGTCACTGGAGTCTCCTCCAAGAGCCAGAATGTCGATGACGTTTTCAGGCTCAATTCCTTTTTCATTGCGCAGTTTCTCTCTATCCCTAATTTCTTTCTTTCTGGGGTTAAAAATCTTTATGTGTTTATCGATCAATTGATCCATATCTTTGTCTATAGTTATAATTGTACACTCGATATTCTCTTTAGACAATTTTTTGGAAATGGTTCCAATTATGTCATCGGCTTCAAAGCCCTGTATAGCATATAATGGTATATTGTAAGCATTTACTACATCATACAATAGTGGTATTTGAGAGGCTAGATCATCTGGTGTAGGCTTTCTATGACTTTTGTATTCCTTATACTCTATGTGTCTGAATGTAGGCCCCTTGGTATCAAAAGCTATAGCCATGTAACAGGGCTTATCCTCTCTTATAATTTTACGTATCATCCTCGTAAAACCATACACTGCATTAATTGGCTGGCCTGTGGGTGTAGTTAGTCCAGTGATTGCATAGTAGGCCTGGTATAATTGTGAATGTCCATCTATAATAAAGAAATTCTCTGACACTTATGGGTATATGAGATTTGAATATTTCGGTACAGGTTTTAATAGTTATTCTTGTATTCGAAGATAAGCAATTAATTGAGAGGTTTTCTGCTTGAAAAGGTTTAAAGGTGACCTTGCTTATGCTTTATATAATCATTTGTTCAAATATGCAGAATATTACTGACTTTTAGGTTTCCAGGGTTCACTTTGCTTTTGAAACTAGCACCAAGTATATTTATTTCACTTGAAATGTAGGATTTAGCTATTTTGCCAATTACAGCGCAAAGGAATGTTTTTTTCTTGATGATAAGTGAGGTAAATAACCTAGTAAGATAATAATTACGTTACTCGAATTTGTCAAGTACTTTTTATTATTAATCTTTAGAGTTTTTCAGAAGCTATTTTTTTGATTTTTCTATTGTCCTCTCAATATATTTCTGTAGATATGTATGGCTTGGAAGAAAGATTTGATAAAAAATAAAAGGCTCCGCCTGATGCCGTGAGAAGGATTTTTTCGTCAACCCTTTTTTCAAGGTGGGTACTCTTTGTTAACCATTCTCCACTCTAAGTAAAGATAAAGGCCAGCAAAAAAAAGCTCCCTGTTAGACGCTTGTAGGTTTTAAAAAATATTTTACTTCTAGCACGTACACAGCAGAACCTTTTACAAACGTCTTATATCAAATGAAATTATTTAATTCAAGTATAATTTTATTTTAATTTGTTGGTTATAGCTATAGATTTACTTGACAGAATTATTTTGCGAAAGTACTATTCTTTTAGCTTTAATCATGTAACGGAAGAGAGGCTCATCATAAATGAAATTAGGCGCCAGCTATTTTGGTAACAGGACATTAAAACATGTCAGGAAAGACATGGAGAAAATGGTTGATGATGGTTGTAATCAAGTTATTCATACTATGAGTGAACACGATATTATGTACCATTCTCAGACTATGGTTGATATTGTTAAGGTGAGTAAAGAGGTTGGGTTGGAGGTCTTTCTCGATCCATGGGGGATCGGCAGAGTCTTTGGCGGTGAATCATTTTCTACGTTCGTAAAATTATTTCCAGAAGCAAGGCAGCAGTTGAGTTTCGCTGAAGGCGAAATTAATGTAAATAAGGCATGCATAAATTCAAAAGCCTTTAGAGATGAGATGTCTCAATGGGTAGAACATGCGGCAGCCACCGGGGCAGAAGGTGTTTTTTGGGATGAACCTCATCTGTTTTATGGAGAATTTGCAGAATTATTTGCTAAAACTAAAATAATATGGGGTTGCACGTGTCTGACGTGTAAAGATATCTTCAAAAGCAATTATGGATATGGCATGCCTATGGAATTTATTGATGATGTAATGGAATTCAGACAGGAAAGTATACTGAATTTTCTAGAATACTTGTCAGATCATTCTTCAAGCAAAGGACTAAAGAATGCGGTTTGTGTTTTTCCTATCAGTGAGCCCAAATATGGAATTTATGAGTGGGAAAAGATAGTTAAGTTAAAAAACATTGATATATTTGGAAGCGATCCATACTGGTTTTCCTATAATGAGAGTGTGAGTGGTTTTGTAGAGAAAGTATCCAGAGAGATAGTACGCCTGTGTGAAAGGCATAACAAAGAACCTCAGATATGGATTCAGGGGTTCAGGGTTCCGGAAGGGAAAGAAGAAGAGGTGTCTACGGCTATTAAAACGGCTTTTGATTCAGGTGTGAGAAATATTGCCACCTGGTGTTTTGAAGGAGGAGCATGTATGACATATATCAGCTCTGGCCGCCCGGAGATTGTGTGGGGCAATATTAGTAAGGAGTACAAAGAATTACGGAAACTAAAGTAAATGCAAATATGAATTCAATGATAGAAAAGGTAGCAAATGGAGTAATAGAAGGAAAAGGAATATCATATGACGATGCTCATTTCTTGATGGGGATAAGCGGGAATGAAATATATGATCTGCTTTATTGGGCAAACCGTATACGATACAACTCATTCAAAAACGTCATCAGTTTGTGTTCGATTATAAGTGCCAGGCAGGGGAGTTGTACAGAAGATTGCAGATTCTGCTCACAATCCAGTCGTTACCAAACGGAGATAACAAATTTTCCATTAGTTGGAAGAGAAGGTATCTCGGAAGCCGTAGAAAGAGGAAAGGAATATAAATCAAATTGTGTTGGAGTTGTGACGAGTGGATATAGTCTGGATGGTAGTGACGATTTCGATAGAATATGTGAAGACGCATCTGAATTATTGAAGGAAGATGGCATTCCCATCCATACATCTATAGGTACAATTACGAGCAAAATGGCAAAGAAGCTTGTTTCAAGCGGGGTAGAGATGATTAACCACAATCTTGAAACATCAGAATCATACTATCCGAACATATGTACAACACATTCATATAACGACAGAGTAGAGACTATTAAGATTGCAAAAAAAGCTGGTTTGAAGATTTGCAGCGGGGGGGTCTTTGGTGTTGGTGAGAGCATTGAGGACAGGTTAGACCTGGCTTTCAGGCTGAAAGAGCTTGAAGTAGAGGCAATACCTCTGAATTTCCTCAGCCCCGTAAAAGGCACGCCCTTCTCCATAGAAAGGCCCCTTAAACCAATGGATATTTTAAAGATCATAGCCGTTTTCCGTCATATTTTTCCTGATAAAGAGTTAAAGATTGCAGGGGGTAGAGAAAAGAATCTGCGGGACGTGCAGAGCTGGATGTTTTACGCTGGGGCTAACAGCACAATGATAGGCGATTACCTTACCACCAGTGGTAAATCGCATGATGATGATTTACAAATGATAAGAGATTTGGGGCTTACATACGAAGAGAGAGATAGGCATAAACATTGAATTATGATGTCGTTGGTTTAGGACAATGCTGTATTGATTATCTGGGAGTTGTTGGACAATATCCGGATATCAACGAGAAGTCAGAAATCAGAAATCTTACTGTTCAGGGCGGAGGACCGGTGGCAACGGCAATGGTTACGTCGACAAGATTGGGAGCCAGGACTGCATTTATTGGGAAGATATCTGACGATTATTTTGGTGATCTTATTAAAGAGAGCTTAACAAGCGAATTTGTCAACATAGATAATATTATTGTTGAAAAGAACAAAAGGTCTCAATTCGCTTTCATTGCAATAGAAAAGGAAACCGGCAAGAGGACTATATTCTGGTCGAAGGCTACAGTTACGCCATTAAGGCCGGATGAAGTAAACAGGAACTTAATAAGCACTGCAAAAATATTGCTTCTGGATGGTCTCATGAAAGAAGGTTCTCTGGAGGCTGCTAAACATGCCAGGGATGCGGGAGTAACTGTTGTTATAGATGCTGGCAGTATGAGGGAGGGGGCTCTGGAGCTTATCAAGATGTCCGATTACTTTATTGCATCTGAAGATTTTGCCAGGCAACATTACAATGGTAATGACCCAAAAGCCGCAGCAATGGATTTATTAGAGTTGGGCGCTAAGGCCGTAATAGTAACACTGGGTGAAAAGGGGAGCATAAGTGTTTCCATGAAAAGCTATCTTTACCAACCGGCATTCAAGGTAAAGGCTGTAGATACAACCGGTTGTGGAGATGTGTTTCATGGCGCATTCATATTCGGGTTACTGCAAAGATGGGATTTAAATAAAATAATGAGGTTTGCCTCTGCCACAGC
>JBHHYW010000103.1:0-8388 GCA_046757745.1 Candidatus Scalindua sp. | reverse complement strand
CAATCCCCACAAAATGATATCTTAATTTTTCTTTTGTATCCGACATATCAATAATAATTACACAATTTTGTCTCAATTGCTTATCAATTCAGTGAAGAAACTTTTCCCTTTATCAAGTCTCGATTCCAGCAGTGCCTCTGAAATCGTGGCGCCGACATCAGCAAAGGAGTTACGAATGCCAAGAGACATTGGCTTATTCAATTTCTTTCCAAAAACCAGGAGAGGAACATATTCACGAGAATGATCTGTGCTAAGTGTAGTAGGGTCACATCCATGATCAGCCGTAATAATGATAACGTCTCCTGCTTTTAATGCATCAACAATCTCCGGCAGGCTTTTGTCAAATGACTCTAAGGCCACTGCATAACCCTCCGGATTATTTCTATGCCCGTATTTCATATCAAAGTCAATCAAATTTGTAAAAATAATGCCCTTAAAATCTTCCCTGATACTTTCTATTGTCTTTAAAACACCATCACGATTATTTGTAGCATGTATTTCTCTTGTTAGCCCTCTGTGTGCGAAAATATCACCGATTTTACCGACGCCAACAACTTCATATCCTTTTTCTACGGCCTTGTCCAGCACCGTTTCTTCCGGTGGAAGCAAAGAGAAATCTCTCCGTCTCTCTGTCCTGGTATAAATCCCATTTTTCACTATAAACGGTCTGGCAATAACCCGGCCGACATTGTGTTCACCTTTTAATATATCCCGGGCACAATCACACATTTCGTATAATGATTCTATCGGTATTACATCCTCGCACGCAGCAATCTGGAAAACACTGTCCGCGGATGTATATACAATCGGGTAGCCTGTTTTAATATGCTCTTCGCCTAATTCCTTTATTATTTCTGTGCCCGATGCTGTTTTATTGCCTAATATGGGTTTGCCAATAGCCGTAGTAAATTCTTTAATAACATCATCAGGAAAACCTTTCGGATAAGTGGGAAAAGGGGTTTCTGTTATGACTCCCATAATTTCCCAATGGCCGGAAGTTGTATCCTTCGCAGCGGAAGCTTCAATCATCTTGCCATAGAAAGCCTTAGCATCAACTCCTTTAGAGACACCAGGAATATCCTCAATCTTTCCAAGGCCAAAGCTCTCAAGGTTTGGAACGTTCAGGCCTCCGACTGCCTTGGCAGTGTTTACTAATGTATTGCTGCCTTCATCCCCGAATTTATAAGCGTCAGGTAATTCACCAATTCCAACACTGTCAAGAACTATAATGATTATTCTGTCTATCATTAATACGATTAAACCCTTTCTAACTTACTATTAGCTGCCGCTAGTCTATAAGCCGACAATTTCTTGCTTTTTTTGACTGGAAATTGTCGACTTATAGACTGTTTTACCACTCCTTCGGAGTGTTAAAGGAAAATGTTTAATAACAAAGCTGTGGAATAATAAATAATTCCTCGAGTTTTAAACTAGTAACAACCTCTCTGAGTCGGAGACTGGTTGATCCAAGATCAAACACTTTTAAAAAGTAAGGCCGCTTAGGAAGGGAGAAAAGAAGCAAAGAATTTGTTTTTCTAAAGTTTTTTTCTGAATTTCCTGCTTTCTTTAGCGGGTAATAATTTAGCTATTCTTTATACAGTAAAGGAAGGTTTGAAAACCGTAGGTTTTTATTTGACAACCTGGCCGAGCCAGAACTTTAGATATCTATCCTCTTTTTGGTTCTGGCTCGGCCAGGTTAGGTATGTAGTAGAGAAATGTATCATCTTGTTAAGGATTATTATATTTAAATTAGATGTGTGCTTAACTAAAAATCCCTTTGACAAAACTAAGGGCGATAAACACAATAATAGGAGAGATATCTATTCCTCCTATAGACGGAATGACACGCCTGACCGGTTCGAGAACCGGCTCCGTTATTTTATAAAGAACTGTTATAGCCGGATTATGTGGATTGTGGGGAATCCACGATAAGGCGATTCTTGCGATAAGTACCAACTTGTAAAGTCCTATAATTTGTCCAATAAAAGCAAATTCCATAGAAACCCGCCATATGTTAAGAAAAATTTATTAGCCTAAAAACAGTCGAATACTAACAATTAATATTATTCATAGCAACAAAAAATTTATTATAAGCAATCAGATTCTGATAGATAAAACATATTTTTGTAAACCATACATAACCTATTCCTTGAAATTATTATATTTAGTTGATAGAATCTGCTTCTTACAATTATGAAGAATATGAAATCCAAAAATAACGATTTGAGTATTAAGTCAACCACCAAGACCATAATAAACGAAATAGATTACGTCCTGGACGGCATAAAGGAAGAAGAATTTAAAAGATTTGTAAGGGCCATCAATTCGTCAAAGAATATATTTGTAACCGGCCAGGGGCGCTCAGGTTTGGTTGCCCGAACGTTTGCCATGCGTCTAACACACATAGGTTTTTCATGCTATGTTGTCGGAGACACGACAACTCCAAACATTGACCATGGTGACATGCTTATTGCCTGTAGCAGTTCCGGTACGACTTCGATTACCTGCCATATCGCAGGACTTGCAAAACGTCTGAATGCACAGATTATCGTTATCACTGCGCATCCTGACTCTGAATTATCCGACTACGCAGGTTTAACGATTGAAATACCAGCAAGGGAGACCGATCAGGTTATACAATCTCAGCTTACAGCACAATTTAGAAGTACGTTGTTTGAACAGGCGTGCCTTGTGTACCTTGATGCAGTTATCTTAGCGCTCGTACGCTTGCTCAACAGAGAAGAAGTCGAAATGACAAAGAGACATGCCAACCTGGAATAAAGTTATACAAAACCTGAATCCCGAGGGATATAGTGCAATTAATGATGGGTTTACTTCGTTCCCGCCCGGAAGGCTCCATCGGACGGGTAACCCATCCTACACAACTAATTTTTACACAAAGATTGACCTACGGTACCCGCCTCTGCCCTCTGCACTGCGGAATTGATCTCAAGTTACATCAATCAAGAGTCCCAGCGTTCAGAGTTTCTATTAATTTATTGCATAGCCTTGAACTTATCCAAATATCTCTTCGATTTTCCACGTCAATGAGACATTCTTTGAACTCTGTTTTGGAAACTATTTTCTTTCGATACAGTTCTACAAGAATACCTAGCGTTCCCTTTACGATGGTGTTACCCGACTTTTCCTTAATGTTTATCTCCGCAACCTTCCGGGCATCAAGGTTATCAAGTAAAACACATTCAGCTGAGAATTGCAGTGCTACCTTTATTGTTTCTAATTCACCCGGATGTAGTTCTGAGATCATGTTTAAAGAAAACTTTTTTATTTCTTTCGAAGGGAAAACTACGATCTGGTTATTACGGCAGAGTTTATCCACCACTTTAGCATCATTGGCCCCAATAGATAACCCTGTGGTTACTACCTCATGATATACAATTTCGGAGATAGTAAGGGATGGATAAATCGATAAGACCTTGCGAAGCAAATCTAATTTTGCTAAGGACATTAGAGGTCCTGAATCAATACAAATCACTATCATATCTATTTGTCCTTTTACAACTTGTCGGCTGTTTCCGGAGTAATGGGAGAGTCAATAAGTGATTGATCGCATTTAGGCTCCATTCCGTGAGCATAAGCTATGGGAATCATTTCCCTGATAGATATTCCTGCTAACGCAGCCACTTTTGCCAGAGAAATACCCCCTTTTTTGTATCTTTCTACAGCCTTTTCAATTTCCAATTGTTTCATTCCCAATTCTAGAACTGTCTGAATAACCGATTCCTCTTTGGGAAGCTTTTTGGCCAGGTAATCCGGCAACTTAATTGTAATGGTTTCCATTTCTTTTTCTCTCCTACACAAAGATTTTAGAAACTTCTTTATTTAATCCCCTCATTTGACCTTCATTTGGTTTATTTCTCTGTGAACTTGTTCTGCTGAAACAGTTTCAATTTTTCCCGGCACAAAAGCATCAATTCTATCTTCAGTTTCCTCTGCCCATCTTTTGTCTATTAAGTTTCTTGAACGTGATTCGAAGCTTTCAAACAAATCCTCTATCAGCTTTGCCCTCTCAATAGGTGGAAATTCTAAAGCCGCTTTTGTTATTTCTTTGATATTTATCGCCATGACAGTCTCCTCAATTTAGTTGTTTTTACAATACAATTATATTTGTTCGCTACATCTTGTCAATTGAATTACGAAGGTTGCCATTTTTGTAACCCATTTATATTGGCGGATTAATAGCAAGCAACAAAGAAAAACAAATTAAAAAAGATTCTGATGTTGATGTCCGGGTTTATGCAAATATAAAAAATATGAAACTCGGGTATAGTCTGGATAGAGAAGTAGAAAACGCTGGCGGTTTAGCTGCGTTCTTTAGTGTTAAATATCAAGAAAACTTTTGTATGAATTCAAATGTCATTTATATTATTGATGAGGCTCAGGGTGGTAATTATTTTCACAGAAAGTTTTACAATGTTGATGTTTTCCTATTCTTTCAGATGCATAGACACATGGGTATAGATATTTATCTGATTACACAGGATACAAAATGTTTGGCAAGGGAACTCCAGGATCTTGCAGAATTTGTGATAACAACACACACGCCAAGCATAAAAGTCAAAAAAGTAATATATATTTTTACAGATTCATGAATATCACTTTTTCTTTTCTTCTTCATAAACATTTTTGCAATGTTCGTAAATTTTTCCCAGAATCGCTAATTCTTCTTGATTGCTAATAGTTAAATCTCCATAACATTGAGATTTCTGTGATCCCTAACATAAAGGACACTATGATATTAAAAATATAAAGATGCCGTTTATTATTTTCTATCCTACGTTGCCAATGCTTAGTTTCACCTTATATTTTCTGAAACTGTCCCCTATGTGAATAAGCCCACAGGGATAATATGGGAAATCAATGATTAAGAAACCAGACTATCCCCATGGGTGTAACATGGATGTGTGTGTATTGTTATCTTTTGGGGGTGGAATGTCAAGGGGAAGATTTTATGTATATGCTAAATAGCTGAACCAGGAAAAATTGAGAAGGAGAATAACAACAACATGTACAGAAACGATGGCGGAAGTAAATTATTCCGTCCTATAAAAAACAAAGCCATCAGGTAATTTTATATTCGGTACCCAAATTGGATAACCGTCCCATCCCAGCTCTTTATCTCCTGTTATTTTATACAATGTTAAAACAAGATTGTTATTAAAACTATCCCCAAGCTTTCTATCGGATTCAGATAACAACGTCCCAGTTCCTTTGCTTATTTTCCTTTCTTTGCGGACAATAAGAATTGCATCATTTGACTTATGAGTTTCGACAAGCATTTTTACGCATGTGATAAAACCTTTACTATTCCATTCTTCAGGCCGCACGCTGCCCATTAAGTTTAATATTTTCATTATTATATCTAATTGACATTCTGAGTAATTCTTTTCTGTGTAATCATTTAGAATATCATCAATTTCTCTAACAGATTTGTTAGTAGGATAACTAGGAAAATAATTTACTCCGCCTACAGTAATTAGTAATGAATCCTTTAATATGATGTTTTTTCGGGTTGGATTAACTCCTTCTGGAGTTACTATGTTTAAATTGTTTAATCCATTGGCCGCAATGTGTTCAACTAATGCAGTATTTGACTTATTTAAATCACTATATAATTTATGAAGCAATGGAGATATAAATATTCTCATAAGTGTAGGAATTCTATCATAGCCGAACATCCTGCAATGCTGCCAAAAAGTATCCGCCTGAGGAATTTTTGCTTTACGGCTATAGTAAATAGTCTGTAAACCATTAAAGGTAACTCCTCTGCCTAAACTATTTCCTCCTATGATGATATTCACGCCGCTTTCATGTTTAAAATTAGATGAATTCTCAGAATTTATGGTTATTATACAAATTTTTTGTTCTGTAAGATGCTGACAAATGAAATGATATGATTTTTCAAAATCGTACAAGTCCGGTTGCGGTTTTTGAAGCTCTGTCCAGACTACTTTTAACTCATCTTTTAAACGGTTTTCATTGATTGCAATTATTAGTTGGTTTAGGAATTCGCCGATTTTTTTTGCTATAATTTCATGGTCAGATATTCTAATACTTGGATGAATAACAAAGCTGCAAACATTGTTACTTTTCGTAAGAAATATATGTGCACTGGTAATTAAAAATGTTAATAGTGCTTTTGATAAACCAGGTGCTATATATTCTTCATCAGATTTTATTTTAACCAGTTCGTCTTCATCAGTCAGATTAATTACAAAAGATTTTGGGTCAGAATAAAAGAATTTTCCGCCTAAATAATTTTTTCCGGGTTTAAAGTAATGAACAAATTGTGGTTTCCAGCCTGACAAGGCAGTTTGGAGAAGAAGAGCTTGTGCGGTAGCAGTTACTTGTAGATATATACTGCTTGTAGACATATTTTTTATTTCATTGAGATGGAGATTTATAGTGCTTTGTTCTTGTTTATTTACTTTGGTATTCAAACTAGCCGTATCACCTTCATCATCTATAATAAAAAGAGGCCTGCCGGAAGATAAAAATCTTGACGAAGAGAGATTGTTTCTCCATTGTTCCAGTACTTTATAATTCTTTTTAAGAATAATAAGCACTGGCTTACGCATGTTGTTTTCTTTAAATCTTATTTCATCATTTTCGCTGATAATACAAAATGTATCAAGAGTCGAAAGGGCGCGCTTAAATGTTTGTTCCTGCAGCCTGATGTTATCGGTAGTAAGAAGGACAAAGATATCAAATCCTGCATCGGCACTGGCCGAAATAATACCGAAAACCTGTCCCGTTTTTCCGCTTTAAACCTTCTCAAGTAAAAACATTGTATGATTAACTTATAAAAAATATTTTCAATAACATATCCTCTTAAATTTATTCATCTTTAAAATAGCCAAAGTCCCAATCAATAGAATCTGCAGATTGCCATATGTTGTTTAAAAAAACTTCAAAATCATTCTCAGCTATCCATCTATAAGGCAATGGTTCTTTATCAGAATAATATATATCCCCAACTGGTACAGATAAATCTGCAATTACTAAATCTTTTCTAATGTAAGCAACTTTGTGTTCTACCATTTAATAGTCTCCGAACAATAATTTGTTTGAGTTGAAGTAATTGTATTCTCGGTTAGTTTGAGATTATTTATAGGGTCTTTAATAGTAGTAATTTTTGGTGATTCAACCAAATTACTAACAACAACAATAAAATATTTTTTTTATATTCAAAAGCTTTTTCATACTCATTTTTTGTGATCCGAATGCTACCAGCAGTTAGCCGAACCCCCTTCACCTCAGCAAGGAAAAAGGAGTTATCAACTTCTATTTGAAAATCATAACCATCACCAAATAAACGTGCATCTAGAATAATTCCGTTTTTAAATATGTTTAGAGAATTATAGTTGTGATAAAAATACAATTCTGCTTCTATACCAGTTTCTTGCAACTGTTTAAATTTAGATTTTACTACGGGACTAATCTTTTTCTCAAAAGGCACATCAATCTTAAAATCTTTATTTATATACATTTTTACTATATCGGAAAACGACTGAACGTTTTCATTTTCAAAAAGGCTATCAATAAAAAGTTTTCGGCTAATGTATTGGCTCTTATGCTGCCACCACCCTCTTCTACCATTATCAAAAAAAGGATCAAGCATGTCTTGTCTGTTTTTAACTGCACCAACGGTATCACAAATTCCAAGATTTACAATATACTCATAAAACGCTGTTTTGGCCTCAAAACTGAACTGTTTTACAAATTCATTATCAAATTTAGCTAATCCATATCCAAGTAAATTCAACAATTCGTAATTCACATGTTTTCTGCTATCAGTTTTTTTCATGCTATATACCTATTTCATTTTTCCAAGCCATTTATTCTTCAAAAATTAGTTCAAGTTTTCTACTGTCTTAGATGAAATATTCATGTGCTCATTGTTATATAATACCTTTTCAACCCCTTTCAATGCCACGCCCGATGTCAGATAAGGCTTATTAGTTCTCGGACCGCATATGGGGTATGGATGGTGGAAATTAAACCCTGTATCTAATCTTATACCGACAATTAGTACTCTTTCACGGAATTGAGGAACACCATATTCTGCGAAATTATATAACTGAATTTTAATTAAATAACCTGGTTTAATATTTTCAAAATCCTTTATTATTTGTTTAATTGCTTGTTTATTATTAGCAGCTAGAAGTCCTTTTACATTTTCAGCGACAAAAGCTTTTGTAAAGATTCCCTCTTTCACCGTTTAAACCCGGTCGCTTCCAAATAATAGAGAAATCCTGGCACGGAAAACCGCCAAGTATTAAATCGCACTTAGGTATAGTCTTATTCTTATAAGACATCCTATGTCAAGCTGTTCTATAAAATAAATAGCAATGTTTAGATGTTCTT
>JBHHYW010000102.1:0-8395 GCA_046757745.1 Candidatus Scalindua sp. | reverse complement strand
GAGAGCTTGCGTGAGGCTATTAGAAGATTTAAAAAGATGTGTGACAAGGAAGGCATAATAAACCAATCAAAACGTTATGCTTATTTTGAGAAGCCTTCTGATAAGCGCCGTCGTGAGGCGAGCAGAAGAATTAAAAATATAAAGAAGGCTCAGAATCCAAATGCCAATATTATTTAGCTCCTGAAATTTACAAATTATCATAGATTCCAAAAAACAAGCTTAGCGTCTACGTAAAGCGGCAAATCACTTCAATTGTTTTAAGCCTGTATTACGACCAATTCTCTACTAAATAGTACTTATATGTCTATGACTTTTTAAGCTGTTCCTGCCTATGAAAATCCTTTAATTTCCTTTACTCTATCCAGACCGTCATTGATTATTAATGATCTTCAGTAAGAATCAGCCGGTTAGATATGTCTTGGCAATTTGGTATTGCTTCTAGCCATTAGCTTCTGTGCCTGCCCTGTGAAATCTGAAGTTATTTTACCATCCCCGCCCCTGCCCGATCCGGCACGTGCGGCCGGTGTGGCTAAATTTATCTTTTTTTCTTTCCTTTGCGTTTTTCCCGTCCGCCAGTTTGTTAGGCGGGTTCGGTGAATCTTGTCTTTTGCCTTTAATCTCTGTTTTTCTCTGCGCCTTCTTGCCCTCGGCGCTTTTTGTCCGGGGAAATTCGGGAAATTCCCTGCCTGCCCCCGCCTGCCGGACGGACAGACAGACAGACAGACAGACAGGGGCACAGGGTGTCTAATGTCCTTTGCCGTTGTAAGACGTATTTACACTTTGACATGTATAGTGGGCGATGTTATACTGTTTTGGATAATTTCTAACATTTACCAGGAAAGGTTATACAGTAATGGACACTGTTAAAACATTATCAAAAGGCCAAATTGTAATACCAGCCAAAGTAAGGAAAAAGTACAATATTAAACCAGGGTCAGAATTACATATTTTAGATTGTGAAGGAATTATATATCTCATTCCTCCGGTTGATGATCCCATTAGAACCGCATGTGGCTTACTACCCAAAAGAAAGAGTTCTCTATCTGCAAAACTTCTTAAAGAACGCAAAAAGGATTTCATGTGAAGATAAAAAAGGGGAATTATATCTTTGACAGTTACTCTTTACTCACATATTTTCAAAAGGAAGAAGGTTTTGACAAAGTCATTAAGCTCCTTGATTATATTAAGAAAAACAAACTTGCCATGTATTTGAATGCCATTAACCTTGGTGAACTTGTTTATATTACTAAAAGAGAATTCGGGGATCAAAAAAAATTAGAGATTTTAGCAAATATAAAAAGACTAAATTTTACAATTCTTCCCATCACTAACAGTCTGATCTTTAAAGCCGCGGAATATAAAGCAGATTATCCCATGTCTTACGCCGATTGCTTTGCCCTTGCATCTGCTATCGAGCATAAGGCAATGATTGTAACCGGCGACCCGGATTTTAAAAGAATCGAGCATTTGGTAAAAATTATATGGATTTAACCTGCTATTAACCGTAAAGAACATTAATTAGATGAAGACAATTCCTAATATACTTATTGTAGATGACAACAGGGAGCTATCTATCAGCCTGCATGATATCTTAGAGGAGAAAGGCTATTCTGTAGAATATATGCATAAGGGTAAGGATGCCATTGACCTGTGCCGGAAAAACAGATATGAATTAGTCATTACTGATATTAGATTACCGGATATTCCGGGTACAGAGGTTGTAAGTGAAATTGCAAAAATATCGCCGTCAACAGAATTCATCTATATAACCGGTCATGCCACACTCGATAGCGCTATCGAAGCGGTGAAACAAGAACATGTAATTTCATACGAGACTAAACCGTTAAGCGTAGACCATCTTTTATCAATCATAAACCAAATATTCAAGTGCAGAGAGACAGAAGGAAAGTTGAGAAAGAGTGAACAACGCTTCAGAGAGTTAGCAGAAAGCATCCCTGAAGTCTTCTGGATAACCTCACCTGATTTTGAACGCATTGTATATATAAGCCCCGCATACGAGACTGTTTGGGGCCGTACATGCAAAAGTCTGCATGAACAGCCAAAGTCCTGGATAGACAATATTCATCCGGATGATCGTGAGAGGGTTATTACTGCTATCGCGAAGCATGTGCAGGGCGATGCGAGTTTCGCAGAAGAATATCGGATTATCCATGCAGACGGGTCAATACGCTGGATACGGGATCGAGCTTTTTCGGTCAAGGCAACGTCCGGGACAATTGACCACATAGTTGGAATTGCAGAAGACATCACAGAGCGCAAGAAGATGGAAGAGTCGCTCTTACAGTCAGAGAAACTAAAGTCCATAGGGACAATAACCTCAGGGGTTGCTCATGAGTTTAATAACATCCTTGCAATCATTTCGGGTAATGTACAGTTGCTGGAAGAAACCTATAAAGACCATGAGGATTTGATGGAGGCGTTCCGCACTATTAAGAGGGTAGCCAATGATGGCGCTGAAATATCCAGCAAGATGCTTCAATTTTCCAAAACAGCAAAAGATACTACAGAACATGGGCTTTTTGATATAAGGGAGCTAATAAAGCAATCTATTGATTTTACAATGCCCAGATGGAGGAATACGGCTCAATCGAAAGGTATAAACTACGATATGGACATTGAAGGCATGAAGGAAATACTGCCCATACTGTGTAACCCCACAGAGATGAGAGAGGTATTTGTAAATATAATAAACAACGCCCTTGACTCAATGCCTGGTGGCGGCTGTATGACCTTCAGTACATGGAGCAATAAGGACACAGTATTCATCAGGATTTCTGATAATGGAGAGGGTATGTCACAGGAAGTAAAGGAAAATATATTTGATCCATTTTTCACTACCAAGATGTCAGTAGGGACAGGATTGGGTATGAGTACGGCTTACGGCATAATAAACAGGCATGACGGCAAGATAGAGGTGGAAAGCGATATCAGGAGAGGGAGTATATTTACTCTGCAATTCCCGATAGCCGCTAAAGCAGACAGCCTGAATAAACTTCCTGAACAGGAGGAAAATACAACTAGCAAGTGCCTCCGCATCATGGTGATAGATGACGAAACCGCTATATGCGAAATCCTTGATAATTTCCTTTCTAAAAAAGGCCACCTGGTCAGGACGGTTGACAATGGCACAGAGGCTATAATACTTACCAGGAATGACGATTATGATCTTGTGTTATGTGACATAGCCATGCCGGAAGTATTTGGATATGATGTAATAAAGGCCTTGAATGGGTTGGATAAGAGGCCAAAGATAGGTATTATCACCGGTTGGGGAGAGGAGATCAAGCCTATGGAGGAAAAGGACATGAAGGTTGACTTTATTATCAGGAAACCTTTTGATTTCTCAGAACTGACAAGGCACGTAGACGATACATTCAATATTGATTAACAACTCACACACAATGGGGCAGATATTGGCAAGGCTCAGGACGACAACCATATCAACTATCCAATGAAAAGGTACAGTCATGAATCAATATTTAGCTATCATTCGTTACATAAACATGACCAGCCTCTCTTTCGAGAGGATTCCACGCCCGCCCTTGGCTGTCATGCCAAAGGCAGTCGCCTGAGGACGACCCTGTGAGCAGCTTCAAGATCCGCCCCTGGCGGGTCCGCCTGGGCGGAGATTCCAATTCTGGAATCCTCTCGAAAGAGAGGTCTGCCGGAGGGACGAATCCATAAATTATGGACAGATTACAGAATGTTTCATTGTGAGGACACATAACAACTTTAATACTAAAGCTCTTTTTCCAGGATATTATGAATTATTGTAAAAGGAGTAATTGCTATGATGGAATTTTTTAAGAAGTTGTTTTCTCAGGATTTTATGCCTCATGGCCACTGCCTCTTCTGGAAAACGGAGCTTCTCAGGCTCTATGTCATAGGCGACGGCTTTACCGCTATTGCTTATTATACCATCCCTATTGCCATAGTCTATTTCGTTTACAAACGTAAAGATATTGCTTTTAAGTGGATATTTGTATTGTTCGCTATATTCATTATATTATGCGGCACAACGCATTTAATGTTTATCTGGACACTGTGGAATCCAATGTACCGGTTGGAAATCGTCATAAAGCTCCTGACGGCTGCTGTATCCATTGCCACTGCCATAATACTCTGGCTAATTATTCCCAAGGCGCTGGCATTGCCAAGTCCAAAACAACTTAGCGAAATAAATCATGAGTTAACCCAGGAAATAAATAAGCATAAGCACACTGAGGAACAACTGAAGGCTTCAGAAAAAGATCTGATAAATTCAGAACGGCTGGCGGTAATGGGGAAATTATCAGGCGGTATCGCTCATGAAATACGCAACCCACTCTCAACGATCAGTACTTCCGCCTATTATCTGAAGGAGAGACTTAAGGATGCTGATGAAAAAATCATATCTCACATCGACCGCATAAGCAAACAGGTGGATTTTTCCAACGATATTATCCAAGATATGCAAGACCTTACAGGGATGAAAGAGCTTAAAAAGGCTCAGATAGATATAGCCGTTGCAGTAGAAGGTGGAATAAACAGCTCCACAGTACCACAAACCGTCAATATAATTAATGAAGTGCCGGAGGGAAAGTTCATTGTAACTGTAGACGTGAAACAGATATCAACAGTATTTAAGAACATCCTGGCCAATGCCAGAGAGGCAATGGATAACGAAGGCACTATCCGGATAACCGCTCATAAATCAGAGGATAAATGGGTCGAGGTCTCATTCCAAGACTCCGGTCCCGGTATTACGCAGGAAGACCTGAAGAAAATCTTCCAACCGTTTTTCGGCACAAAGACATCAGGGTTTGGATTTGGGCTTGCTTTATGTAAAACAATTATGGAAAAACATGGAGGTGAGATAATGGCTCAATCAGAAGAGGGGAAGGAAACTACATTTATCGTTCGCTTGCCTGCCGATAGGCATGGTTTCCCATGTTGAGTTTAACCCTGTGATTGCAGTCACGCCACGCTGTATTCTATATATCTCATGCTGAAGAATAAGTATTAAGAAATCGTAATAGTGATTGAATTATAACAGTAGTCTATTAGGTGATTTCCTTATTGCATTTATACATATAATGAATTAAACTCCTGGAGGTGCTGCTTCTTAAGACATTAAATCAATATACCATTTGAACGTATAACAATGCTTAAAGGGGAAAAACTTCACTTCCACACTCTTCATAATTACTTCAGAAAAATACACAATTATCGTGTTCAAATAATATTTCATTCCTTTTATCACGCATTTGTTGATTTGGTGGATTCTTCCTGCCGGCCTTCCCCGGACAAAAAACGCCGAGGACCTTAATCCACCCTATAGAAAAACGTAATTCGTTTGTCGATAAATACTTAAAATGGAAATTCCTATACATTTATAATTAGGCAGTCGGCGACTCTTTTTTTAATAAGGACGCAGATATTCGCAGATAAACTCAGATTAATCCTGATAATCTGCGTCCACTCTGAATTTCCTATATATACATTTAACTATATGTCTATCAGAACACAACTTATCATAGTTTTTCTGGCAATTGCCATCATTCCGATACTAATCATCGGTTATATAAGTTTTTCTGCCGCCAGGAATGCCTTAATAGCCGCCCGCCTTGACGAATTGGAAAGCATTGCCGATATCAAGGTGGATAAGATCGAGTCATTCTTTTTAGAGAGAAGAGGTGATATCAGGGTAATTCAGGATTATTACAACATCAAGACCAATCTTCCCATTGTAACTGAGTTTGCAGATGACAGAACGAATCCTGTCTACGAAAAAGCTAAAAAAATGTTAGATGATCAGTTGAAAACATTTCAAGGAGTTTATAAATATGAAGACGTTATGCTGGCAAGCCCTGAAGGCAAAATTGTATATGTAACTAACGAAGCTCATACGAATATCGATTTAGACTATTCTCTAGCCGATCTTGATGGAATCGCATTTGAAGAGGGAAAGAGGGGATTTGGTTTTCTGATATTTATAAAAACAGATTTCAAAAAGATGAATTTCAAATGTTAATCACGGCTCCAATTCACGGTTTCAACGGTATTTTTGCCGGAGTTGTCGCTCTTCAGCTTGACATGAAATCTACCTATAACTTTATTCGGGATACAACCGGACTGGGTAATACAGGAAGTGGTATGAAAAAAGAGACAACGGGAAGGATTTTTGAACCGTTCTTCACAACAGCGAGCAGCGGAATGGGAATGGGCCTGTCAATAGTTAAGGAGATTATCACCTCTAATAATGGCAACATATCGGTAGAAAGTGAAGAAGGGAAAGGGAGTACGTTTAAGATGGTATTTCCAGCAGCAAGGGATTTATGATTGTTGATTGATGATTGAAAAGACAAAAGAATAAAGTTTTCTCGCAAAGGCGCCAAGTTCGCAAGGAAAAAAACAGATATAATATAGGGCAAAATACTCACACGAGCGCCTTAGCGAGAGAATGTGAAAAAAATGGACAAACCAAAGATCCTCATAATAGACGACGATGTAGCCCTTTGTGAAAGCTTAAGGGATGCCATTGAATTAGAAGGCTATGTGACAGTGGCTTCTCATACTGCAGAGGATGGTATGGATAAGATAAAGGAAGATTTTTATAATATCATCCTGCTGGACATGAGGCTACCCAATTCACATGGACTGGAAGTCATGGATAAAATCAATGAGATTTCTTCCGATACAGAAGTAATCATCTTCACCGCCTATGCAAATATGGACACGGTGATAAAGGCAATGGGCAGAAATGCCTTTTCCTTTCTTTCCAAGCCTTTCGATACACCATACCTGATAGCAACTATAAAGAAAGCACTGGTAAAGCAAAGGATTGTGCTTGAAAACCGTACTCTGTATCAACAAGCAGTCAGGGCAGAGAGGGAGTGGGAAGATACATTTGACTCCATCTCAGACTTGGTCACTATACACGATAAGGACTTCAACATTATCAGGTGCAACAAGTCAGTTATAAAAAAACTTAATACCGAATACGGAGACATTCTCGGGAGAAAATGCTATGAGGTATTTCATGTCCGAAATGAGCAATGGCCTGAATGTCCTTTCGTAAAGTGCAGGGAGTCATTGAAACCTGAATCAGAAGAGCAAGAATGTATGGGCGGCACTTTCCTGATGTCGTGCTTTCCAAGATTTGATGCGAATGGAAATTTCAATGGAGTTGTACATATTGCAAGAGACATCACCGAGCGCAAGAAGACAGAGAATAATCTGCAAGAGAGTGAGGAGTGCTTCCGAAGCACCTTTGAGCATGCAGGAGTGGGCATTGCCCATGTTGCGCCCAATGGACAATTTCTCAGGATGAACAAACTCTTTTGTGATATTTTCGGACATTCACAAGATGAAATGTTCAAACTGACATTTCAGGACATCACACATTCCGATGAGTTGGAAGCTGATACCAGTCTTGCCATTCAAAAATTAGATGATACTTTTAAAACATATACAATGGAAAAACGTTACCTTAAGCAAGATGGAGCGATTATCTTGGTAAACCTGACCATTTCACTCTCACGCAAATCTGATGGGAGACAATACTTTATTTGTATTGCCGAAGACATTACTGAGCGCAAGAGGATAGAAGAGAAATTAAGAGTAGCGTATAAAATGTCATCTCTTGGAGAATTGACGGCAGGCGTGTTTCACGAGATACTTAATCCCGTAAACATCATTTCGTCCCATGTCCAATTATTATTGATGGAGGCGGAAAAGGGTTCAAAGACAGAAGAAGACCTGAAATCAATTCAGGAGGAGGTCAAGCGTATTGTAAAGATTTCAGATGGTTTGCTGAGATTTGCAAGAAAGGGAGAGCCCGGCTCCGAAGAGATTCAAGTGAACGATTTATTAGAGAGAACAATATCTATTCTTGAGCCTGATATGAAGCTTGAAAGTGTAAGATTTGACAGGAAGTTTGATGAGAGGTTACCACTAATAACAGGGAGCTGTGATCAATTGAGACAGGTATTTCTGAACCTTATAACTAATGCAAGAGATGCCATGCCGGATGGGGGCACAATCACCGTGAAGACACTGATAGTTCGGAGTTCAGAGTTGAGAGTACAGAGTGAAGTAAAGAATGGATCAAGACTAAAACCTCAATACTCCGGGCTCAAAGGAGATTTCATAGAAATCTCCTTTAAAGATACAGGATGCGGTATTGATAAGGAAAAAATAGAATTGATATTCGATCCATTTTTCACTACCAAAGGAGAGGGCAAGGGAACAGGTCTTGGCCTGAGTATATCGTACGGAATCATAGAAAATTACGGAGGGTTGATGAGTGTAGAGAGTGAAGTGGGTACAGGGACAACATTTACGATTGATTTACCGGTGAAGGATTTATGATTTATGATTTAACTAGAAGCAA
>JBHHYW010000101.1:0-8398 GCA_046757745.1 Candidatus Scalindua sp. | reverse complement strand
TTGATTTATAAGGACTTAGCCCATCAAAACACCTCGAATAGCGAAAGTCGGGCTAGAAAAATATTTACAACAACATTTGAATATAAATGAAAAATCAAGGTGATTAGATGGCAGATTGTGGATGTGAAATAGAAATTAAGGGTAAAGAAGAAAGCAGGGTTTTAATAATACTGCTATTGATAAATGCAGTTATGTTTATTGCAGAGTTTGTTTTTGGCTGGTTGAGTGAATCGACAGGCCTGATAGCAGATTCGTTAGACATGCTTGCAGATGCGTTAGTTTATGGCGCAGGCTTATATGCTGTTGGTAAAAGTTTACGCATCAAAGCCCATTCGGCAATGTTGAGCGGATGTCTGCAAATGACATTAGGCGTAGGTGTGCTGCTGGATATCATTCGGCGTACAATCATGGGAAGTAACCCGGAATCAGTATTCATGATTGCTGTCAGTATGGTTGCTCTAATCGCAAATGTAATATGTCTCGTGCTCTTAGCAAAACACAGGGATGGGGAAGTTCACATGCGGGCAACCTGGATCTTTACCAAGAATGACGTCATTGCAAATTTAGGCGTAATTACGGCGGGTATATTAGTGGCTTATTTCAGTACAGCCATACCGGATTTGATTATTGGTTGTGTTATTTCTGCGGTTATTATCAGGGGCAGTATTCAGATAATGAATGAAGCGAAAGGGGCACGGAGTGCACAATTAACATAAATGTTATATTACTCCTATTTTACTGTCCCCTATCTACTAATGTAAAAAAAAGAAATGTCGTTAAATTTACATAATCAGATTTCTTAGAGTTAAAAAATGAATATTCAAATGAAAGAACATTGGAACAAAGTTTATGCTTCTAAAGAAGTTGACAAACTAGGCTGGTATGAAGAAATACCCACACCTTCCATAAAATTATTATCACATTGTAATATTAATAAAGATAAACCAATATTGGATATAGGATCAGGTTCAACAACATTAATTGATTATCTTATAAAGCAAAGATTTAAAAATATTATTGCTGTGGACATAAGCGCAATAGCTTTGAAAAAGTTAAAGCAAAGTTTAGGAAAAGAGAAGGCTTCTTTGATAAAATGGATAATAGACGATATTACCCAACCGGTTCAAATTCAAAGATTACGCGATATTGCCATATGGCACTATAGAGCATTGTTTCATTTCCTGCTTGAAGACAGCCAACGAGAGATGTATTTATCTACGCTAAAGAAGGTGGTTAAAAAAGGCGGTTATGTTATTATTGCTGTTTTTTCATTAAAAGGAGCAAAAAAATGTAGTGGCTTGAGTATTAAGAACTATGACCAGGCCATGTTGGCAGAATTCTTAGGGGAAGATTTTAAATTACTTGAATATTTTGATTACTCATATTACATGCCATCAGGTGACTCACGGCCATATATTTACACGCTATTTCATAGAGGAAAAGATAGATGAAATAAAAACATAACTCCGTTTTTCCTCCTTCTATCCAAAAGTTTCTTTTATCCAATCCATGATTTCATTCCTGACCTTCCTGAAGGCAATCAACTTAACATCATCATTTCCTTGAACGCCGGAAGGATCATCGAAGCTCTTGTGAAGGTAGTCTCCCCCCCTAGGGAAGAAAGGGCATGTCTCTTTTGCATTATCACAGACAGTAACCACATAATCAAACTTCATCCCCTGAAATTCTTCAACACCTTTTGAACGATGCTCTGAGATATCAATACCGATCTCTGCCATTGACTGGATAGCATAAGGATTAACAATAGATGACTCAGTGCCAGCGCTATGAGCCTCATATTTGTTTCCGCATAGATGATTCAATAATCCTTCTGCCATTTGGGAACGTGCGGAATTATAGGTACAAATGAACAGGACTTTTTTCTTCATTGAACCGGTACTTTATTTGGAATCGGCTGACTTACATTACATTGTGGCAAATCCAGATTACACTCTTTAAACCATGAGCAAGTCTTTTTACAAATCGAGACAAGCATAAGCATTACGGGGACCTCAATCAAGACTCCGACAACAGTTGCCAGGGCTGCTCCGGAAGAGAGACCAAACAACATTGCTGCCGTTGCAATTGCCACTTCGAAATGATTGGAGGCGCCAATCATAGCGGAAGGAGCGGCGTCATGATAAGAAAGTTTCAATAATCTTGACAGGACAAAATATCCCAAGCTGAAAATAAATATTGTCTGGATAAAAAGCGGGATTGAGATCCAGAATATTGTCAGTGGATTGTTTATTATAATCTTGCCCTTGAAAGAGAACAGGAGCACTAATGTAGCAAGCAGGGCAACTATACTGACGGGTGTGAGCCAATGCAGAAATTTCTCATTGAACCACTTCGTACCCTTAGATTTGATTACCCACTTCCTGGTAAAATAGCCGGTAACCAGGGGCAGGGCTACGTAAATCGCCACGGAAAACAGTATAGTCTGCCACGGTATAGGCATGGCATTTACTCCCAGGAGAAAACCGACAAACGGAGCATAGAGTACGAGCGTTGTCAACGAATTAATGGCAACCATCACTAGGGTAAGCCCATCATTGCCTTTTGCAAGATAACTCCACATCAATACCATTGCCGTGCATGGGGCAATTCCCAGCAGGATTGCGCCGGAGATATAACTTCTCCATAATTCAACTTCCTGTCCGTTCTTGAGGATCTCTGTCCCGGGCAGGTATCCTTTGAACAAATATCCCAGGAAAAGCCAGGCAATCAGAAACATGGTAAAAGGCTTTATCACCCAATTGATAATCAGCGTTAATACTACAGGTTTAGGGGTCTTTGCAGCGCCTAATACCTTTGTAAAATCAATCTTAACCATGATTGGGTACATCATAAAAAAGAGGCATATAGCAATAGGAATAGATACCTGATATACCGAAAGAGCATCCAGTTTTATGGCAACGTCAGGCGCCATCTTCCCAAGACCAATTCCTGCTCCAATGCAGATCAGGACCCAGAGCGTCAGGTATTTCTCAAAAACAGATAACTTTTCCCCTTTAGCCTCTTCTCTAAGTTTTTCTCTTAAATTATCCATTTCATTTAGCAAGGCTCTTTTTGTTGCGTTACTTCCTGCGATAGAAACAAATTAATAATTTCTTTAGCCTCTTTCCATTTCTTTAAATCAATACAATAACATACTCTTGGGCCGTCTATATCACCTTTTATCAGACCTATGTTTTTTAACTCTTTCAGGTGTTGGGATACAGTAGATTGTGATAAAGGAAGTTCATCTACAACATCACTACAGATACACTCTTTTTTCTTGATCAGAAAATTAATAATTGCAATTCGTGCCGGATGTGCCAATGCCTTGCAAAGCTCTGCAATCTTTTGTTCTTTGATACTAAATTCACTGAATTTTGTTATAGCCATAAAGGTGAAATTCCACATTAATAATATAGCTAATCCTATATCGTAAATATACGATATAATATGATAAAGTCAAGAAATATTTAACATATTTAACAGAAAAATATTTAAACATAGTCGGAAAGGTATGAAAATGTTTTTCTTCAGGTTACTTTGAAGATATAATATGAGCATAGGAAAAAACCTCAAGGATAGATTCCAGGTTATCCCTTCATTGCACTCAGGGCAGGCTCTGAGCCGGAAATACAAGACTTTACGCCTGCTGCCCAGATGATTATATAAACTATAATGTGCTCCCGGTAATATGCAGGGAATAGAGGTGTAATTTGGCAAGAGTAAGTGTTAAAGAGAAAAAGGAGATTATCAATGCTGTTTTACAGATAAAAAATCTGTTTCTGTACGGCGCAGAGGGAGTGGGCAAGAGCTTTATAGTAAAGCATGTCACTCAGGAAACCGTTAGCAAAGGAGTTCTTTATTCTGAAGACTGTACAACTTTAAGGACATCTTTGTCGGGATTCCTGAAAGGTGACTTTGATACATCTTTTCTCTCAGGCCAGAATGTTTTATCATTAAGAAAGTTATTCTATAAAAAGATAAAGAGGGAGAATCCATATCTTGTATTTGATCATATAGGGAGAGTAGGGCCAAAGTTCTTTTCATATTTAGAAAATCTGCTTGATGAACATCCAGCTCTTTTTATCGCACGGAGACCTGACCCAGAAGAAATCGGTGATTTGTCTCTGCTTTTGTTTTCCTTTGACAAGCTGGAGATCCACAATCTGACTAGAAAGCATGCTTACGAATTGATAACTCATTCTATAGGAGTTACAGTCTTGCAATAGATAAGGTGGATGATTTCAGAAAAGAGGTATTTCGTTTATCAAGCGGCAACCCTTCAGCAATCAGGGAGATCTGTCAGTATGCGGGGAAAGACGAGTATAAGGATGGAAAAGTGATAAAGTTCAGGCTCTTAAACCTGGACAGAAAAATAGATTCTTTACAGCTTTGACTGGCCGGAAATATGGAGTGCATCATCCGTGATGATGCATATTAAAGCAGTGACACGGTCACTGCACTCCAAAAAAACTCTGATTTCGTCCTCTTGGCGTTCCTAGCGTCTTGGCGAGAGGAAAAAAGAAGTTTCTCACGCAGTGCCGCAAGGCCGCAAATGAAACTAATTAATCTCATTCCATAAGCCTTCAAGCTTTTTTACGTTTTCTTCAAGTATTCCTGCTGTGTCTGATAATGTTGTAAGTTCTTTGCGTATAGATTCTGTACTATCCCGGCGTATTTCCATGCCCTTTTGTATAGCCTGTTCTATGTTCTCAATAAGTTCATTTCCAAGATTACTGATCTCTTTAGTGTATTGATTAAATGTGCTGCCTATCCTTGTTGCAAGCGAAGAACGTGTTCTACCGCAGTTTCTGCCCACTTCAGAGGCTACAAGTTCCATCATTTCCTTTAGGACCATTTTTCTACTGATAGATTTTGGCATGAAGGTTCTCAGTATTGATTTGACCTCTTCTTCGGTAATGGACGTGCCGTCCTTGACCATATAATAAAATCTTCTATCTTCTGCCAGGTCAATAGAGAGTTCGGATTGCTGCATTGATACTTCAAATAGCTGCTCGGCAGCGGTTTTAAACTCTTGTATGATATCGTTAGAACGTTTCGTAAAACGGTTAAATGCCTCCTTGATGGTGTCAGATATCACTTTTTCAATATCCTCTTTGAATACATCAAATCCTTTAACTATCTCCTCTCTGATAACTTTCTGCATCGCTTCCCTCAAAGTGGTTGGATTGGAGTTATGTTTGCCTTCATAAAAACGCTGCAGGCTATTTCTTATCCTGGCAGTTTCAGTGTCTTCAAAACCCTTTAACATCTCTTCTACCTTCTTGTTTAATTTAATAGTTTCTCCCTTGATTGAATAGGCAATATCTTCTTTGTCCTTCCTGAGGTCGGTATTGAGTTTATGAAAGGTGTTAATCTTGTTTTCCAACTCCTCTTTAGAAGCTGCCAGCGTTCTGGCTTCAATCGCTATCTGAGACAGCATTTGAAGGGTGATTCGCTTCAGTTTGAAGATTGCAGTGTTTAAGACTATCTTGCCTTTTTCTGATGAGAGAAAATCCTCTATGGCATCCTCCAGGTTTGAAAGCCCGCTTTGTAAAAGCAGGTCTTCATCTTTAGATGTTTTTGCCTTAAGCGCCTTTCTGGCAGAGATTGGCCATATTTCCTGAACTGTAAATTCCATCTCTTTAAGCACATTCTTGTTGTATGTAGACATTTCAGTAATCTCTTTTGGAGACAGATTATCAACCTTGTTCAAAACAAAGAATATTTTCTGTGTAGAGCTTTTAATTGTCACAAGCAGCTCTTTTTCCACCTGAGAAATGGGAACATCGGCGCTCATGAGAAAGACTGCCGCATCCAGATGGTCTAAAAATTCATATGTAGTCTCTGTATTATGGAGGAATGTAGAACCAATACCAGGTGTGTCTACAAGCTGCATCCCTTTTTCAAGGAGTGGAAGCGGGTATTCAATAGATGCGCACTTGACCCCGCGTCTGTTTTTCGGATTACCACTCTCTGTTACATAGTCGTGCAGTGCTTCTATACGAATGTTTTTCTCTGAGCCATCATTCATGAAAATAGTGCATCTAATTTCATCACCGAATTTCAGGACCGTTACAATGGATGTTAACGGCACTACGGAAGAGGGGAGGATTTCATTGCCGACCAGGCTGTTGATAAGTGTGGTCTTTCCTCTCTTAAACTGTCCCAGTACTACGAGGTTAAAATGGTTTGATATCAACTGTTCCCTGACAGCGAATAGCCGTTCGTTAGCTGTCCCCTTGTTTTCCTTCAGCAGGCTATTTATACCTGCAATGATATTCAGAATATTTGTTTTGTGGTTTAAAAATTCTTCTAACATGTTACAACTATTCTCCTAATAAAAAACTCCTACCGAAGTAAAAAAACCTTCAATAGGAGTTATTATCCACAACGTGGCGATTAAGCGAACTCCATCACCTTATTTCAAAATATTTTTATAAATACTAGTAACTGAAAATTCCTTTGTCAAGCAGATTTGGCTTTTAAAGGAAGTAGGGGAGGCACAAAGCCTTTAATACTATATCAACTATTCCTTGGCCAGTACATTATAACAAATACACAGCAAGGCATATTATGCCGCCAATGATGTCATATTTATCAGGATTTATTTTGTCTATCTTCAACTCCCACAGGATGGACATAATGATTCAAATAACCAAGGGCTGCCAGCTCCCGTCCTAACTGATTCTTCCGGGCGGATGACGGTTTGCGTGGCGGGCATCATTTTCCTGAGCGAACTGGACGGACGCCATTGTCGTCGTCACTGACGCCGTTCCGGTAAACGCCACCAAGGCCGAAGCTTACGCTCCACGCATCCTCCGAATCATATTCATCACCTGTCCAACTCCACTCCTGTTTATTACTAAAAACAGAATCTATGTATAAGCCGCTCCTCTTGCCCGCTTCCAGTAAAGATGCAGCTTCCTCTAGCGTCGGCAATCTCCAGTCGTGATATCCGGCATATCCCCAGCCGTTCAAATCCCTCACCCATCGCTTTGCATCATCCCAGTTCATAGAATTACTCGAACCGGATTGATGCCACATCAGGCCCGTGGCGTGGTCTATAACTACTTTATCTCTATTGATTGTTTTTAAATCATAACTATGATTAATTGTACTGTGGCCATAAAATCCCCATTCCTTCTTTTCACGTATTGAGATATGAGGCATTGACTGCACCTGAGAAACGGATAAGTTTCTATAAGATGAACGCATGCCTATGTGTGTTTCTCCATCTGCATGAGCCAAAGACCGCCTGAGCTTTAGTACAACATTATTATCAGACTCACCACCATGACAATACGCAAGTATGTCATCCGCCTTGCCTCCTGCATATTCTTCTGCATTTTTGCTTGTTAACAGATATTTCTTCCCGATTTTAATAATCCCCTGGTCTCTGACCTGATGGAACTGAAGCTTTGCCTCATTATCATTAATCGTTATCGTCCTGAAGGCATGTGGGTACTGAACAGTTGCCGGAGATGCGATATAATGGAGTCCATTAACCGTCTGAATCTTTGAGACATGATGATGTCCGGTTAGACACATCTTTATCTGAGAGGCTGATTCAAGAACCGTATTGACTTCCTGATAGTTATTCAGGAGGTATTTCTTCTTCCACTTTGGTATATCCCTGTTTCCCCATGTTGGGAGGAGAAGATGATGACTGAGTGTGACAATGATGTCGTGCGGATATTCAGCAATCTCTTCTTTAAACCATTCCAGTTCTGCTTGAGGGATTTCACCATTATCATGATCGATTATTGATGTATCCAATCCCAATATTCTCAGGCCCGGTACCGGTGACACGCTCCATGAATAGCTGCCTGTATCCAGTCCGTGACCCTTCATCTTTTCGGCATACTGCTCCTTTGACAGTGCGATTCCCGGAGGAATGGGAGATGACTCACGATTGCCGAATTGAGCAAAGTAGGGGACCTTAACGCCTGACACAATGTTCATAAACTCATCGAATCCCTTTGTGCCCGGGTCTGTGTTATTTATATTGTCACCTCCAAAGAGGATAAAATCTATGTCGTCCATCCCGGTTATCTGATCTATGATATCCCTGAAGATGTTGAAGCTTTCCCCCTTCAGGGCAGTGCCATTCTTGCCTGTAAATGTAACATGGGTATCTGTTACATGTGCAAATTTGATAGACGTTTTCTCTCCAGCCCTTGTTTTTTCAGCTTTTTTTGAAGCGGTTTTACACCCTGTGAAATTACCGATCAAGACCCCGCCTATGAATACGGCTTGACCAATGGCGAAACTATATTTTACAAAATCTCTGCGATTTAATCTTTCTTCTAAACGTGATGTTGTATCCTGTACTTTTTTCTCTTGTCGAGTAGGCATAATATGATTCCTCCATTTAGGTTTATTTTGTTTTCCCTGT
>JBHHYW010000100.1:0-8433 GCA_046757745.1 Candidatus Scalindua sp. | reverse complement strand
TGGCCTGCGTAGAGGCATGTAAAACCTTTGCGCTGACATACGTTGAGAAAAAGGTCACAATTACTGCCGGTGTGTAGTAATTGCCTGGATCTTTATGTTTTTTTTGTTACTTAATACTTGGTTGTTTCTGTAGAAAGCACGTAAAAGGCTAAAGCCTTAACTCCTCCGGGAATTCAGGCTTTAGCCTTTTGTGAAAGAGTATTAATTGTAACAATTTTTAAATGTAGTTCAAATAACCGAACCCGAACAAGTCAGAATTATAATATTGAGGGATTAAGGAATTCATGAATTCTTCAATTTTTGTTAAAATTGGTCAAAAAATTTTTATTAAGACACTATATATTTTATAAACGTTGAACAGCTAGATGATTTGTTTCAGGAGAAAAGCATGAAAAAGATTACGTTGCAAATTAACCAGAAGGAATATGAGGCTCATGAAGGTGAGACCATAATGGAGGTTACCAAGAAGAACCATATCCACATCCCTTATTTATGTCACTGGAGACTTCTAAAGCCTTTTGGACAGTGCAGGATGTGTGTTGTTGAGGTGGATGGAAATCTGGGCCCGGTAACTGCCTGCAATACTCCCATCTGGAATGGTATGAGTGTTGTAACGGAAAGTGATAACATTGCAGAGCTTCGAAAAAACAATCTGAGGTTGATACTTGCCAACCACCCTAATGATTGTATGACCTGTGAAAAGACGGGTAATTGTAAACTCCAGGATTACGCCTACAAGTTTGACGTCCATGCTGAATGGAGCCAGCAGACTATTAGAAAATTCCCGGAACTGCCTAATAATGGTGTGATAGAGTGGGACAAGGATAAATGTATTATGTGCACCAGGTGCTCACGTACCTGCGCTGAGCTCCAGGGGTCCTACGCACTTGGATTTAAGGCTCACGGGTTTACGGCATTAGGCACACCAAGCAAGACTAATATTTCCAAAGAAGGTGATTGCGAACTATGCGGCCAGTGTATAGATGCATGCCCGGTTGGAGCGTTACAGGAATTATCTGTAAAAGGCAAGGGGAGAGCCTGGCAATTTGAAAAGGTAAGAACTACCTGTACTTACTGTGGAACAGGATGTAATTACTACCTTAATGTAAAAGACAAAAAAGTGGTTTCCATTTCACCATGCTTTGATGCCCCTGTAAATAATAAGGGCAGTCTCTGTGTAAAAGGCAGATTTGGTTACGAACACATCCATCATAAAGACAGGCTAACGACACCACTAATAAGAAAGAATGGGAAACTGGAAGAGGCCACCTGGGAAGAGGCAGTAACCCTTACTGCCACAAGATTCACAGAGATTAAAAAGAAGTACGGCCCGGACAGTCTGGGATTTCTCTCTTCATCAAGATGTACAAACGAAGAGAACTATATATTTCAGAAGATGGGACGAATGATGGGCACCAATAATGTTGATAACTGTGCAAGGGTATGTCATAGCGCAAGCGTATCAGGACTTGCAGCATGTTACGGCAGTGGAGCTGCGACTAATTCATTTGGACAGATACCCGATGCTGAACTGTTATTCGTAATAGGCGCCAACCCATATGAGGCACACCCAATTGTCGGACTTAAGGTAAAAGATGCGCTTAATAACGGAGCGAAATTAATCGTTGGTGATCCGCGAAGAACTCAACTTGTAGACAGGGCGGATATATGGCTGAATCTGATACCCGGCACAAACATTGCGCTGTTAAATGGGATAATAAACGTAATAATAAGCGAGGGACTTGAGAACAAGGAATTTATAAAGAATCGTACCGAGGGTTTCGCTGAACTTAAAAAGGGCGTCAAAAAATATACACCCGAATATGTTTCAGGAATTACTGGTGTGGCCAAGGACAGGATCATTGATGCCGCCAGGATGTATGCAAAAGCGGATAAGGCAATGATAATCTACAGTCTTGGTATGACAGAGCATACAACAGGTACATACAACGTTATGTCTCTTGGTAACCTCGCTACGGTTACAGGCCATCTGGGAAGGCCACATGTAGGTATAAATCCAACTCGCGGCCAGAACAATGTACAGGGAGCGTGTGATATGGGAGCGCTGCCCGATAAATTTGTAGGATATCAGATGGTAGGCGATGAGAAGGCACAGAAGAAATTTGAAAAGGTGTGGAAAACCAAGCTGGATGATAAAATAGGTTTAACCTGTACAGAGATGGACGTTGCAATGAATAAAGGAAAGCTAAAGGCATACTACATCTTCGGTGAAGACCCTGCAATGACAAATGCCAATACCAATTTCGTGAAGAACGGCCTCAAGAAATTAGAGTTCCTTGTGGTCCAGGATATACTGCCAACTGATACCACAGAATTTGCAGATGTAATCCTTCCCGGCTCAAGCCATGCGGAGAAGGACGGCACATTCACCAATGGCGAAAGAAGAATTCAGCTTATTAGAAAGGCTATAGAGCCATTGGGCGGCAAGGCAGACTGGGAAATAATATGCCTCGTAGCAAAGGCCCTTGGTATGAAGAATATGGATTATTCTTCACCTTCTGAAATATGGGATGAACTTGCAAGCCTTGCTCCAATGTTTGCGGGAGTTAATCATAAAAAGCTTGATCCTGATGGAATTCAATGGCCGTGTCCTGATATAGACCACCCCGGCACTGCAATCATGTACACTGAGAAATTCAACAGGCCGAACGGGAAGGCCAGGTTTAATTTCAAAGACCATATTGCCTCGGCTGAAGTGCCTGATGATAAGTACCCGCTAATCCTTTCAACAGGCCGACGCAGACAGCATTATAATAATGGTTCCATGACAAGAAGATCCAATGCTATATTCAATCAATGGCCTGAAGAGTCGCTGGAACTGAATCCGTTTGACGCCAGAAGATTTAACATAAAAGACAGCGAAAAGATACTCGCCAGTTCAAGGAGAGGAGAGATGGAAGTAAAGGTACACATAACAGATAGAGTACAGCCCGGTATTACCTTCCTTGCATTCCATAACCGGGATGCGATGACAAACCTTCTGACTAACGACGCTCTCGATCCTGTATGCAAGATCCCCGAATACAAGTCGTGCGCAATCAAGATTGAAAAATTAAATGGTTACAAGTAGGGGGCGTATTGCAATGCCTTAGGCCGTCGCCTGAGTACGACCCTGTGGGCAACTTCAAGATTCGCCGTGGCGAACAATACGCCCCTACTTGCTCAATACCACTTACATTTTTGTATCTCCGGGTTATTTAACCTAAATACGCATTCCATCAAATAAGAACAGTCCCAGAGACCCAAATAAAACTACTGGCAACCATGCTGCCAGGACTGGATGAAGAATGCCCATATTACCAAGATTCATGCAGACATACGACAAGACAAAGAATGCACAACAAATAATGATACTTATCCCAACCCTTAAAAAAATATTCCTGCTCATTCTTTCAAAACCCACAACAATGGGAATACCTAAAAAAAGCAGCACAAAATTAGTCAGAGGAGATGCCACCCTTGAGTGAAACATAACACTATATCTCGGATTCTCCGGTTCGTTTTCACACAATTCTCTTAATTCTTTAAAACTCTTCAGTGTTGAATTAATATCAACGACGCTTAGTTGCTCAGGTGTTAATGTAGTCTCCAGATAATACTCATCCATTTGTTGTGCAGGCGCAACCCACTTACCACCTTCATCATAATTATGCCTGACTACATTCATTAACAACCATCTATTGTCATCTGTCCATTTACCTTCCTTGGCGCTGATAGTAAATTTTTTTTTGCCATCTTCGTTCTTTCCAATAACAAATATAGATTCTAACCTTCCTTCTACAACATTAAACGTCCACACTCTTAAGAGTATGCGATTTTCCTCATCTTCAATAAGAATATTATTCTTTTCTTCGTCTTCGAATGTTGACTGTTCTACTTTTACCAGTTCCTTAGCAAGCCTTGGTATAAGCAGTTCCTGATTTATAACTGATATAAATGACATAAGAACCGATAAAATGAAAACAGGAAGTAAAATCCTATAAAGATTAATCCCCGCAACCTGCATAGCCAATATTTCATTATTCTTTGCAAACTTTACAAGAACCAGACTCACTGCGATCAGGGTTATAGCCGGAAATAGTTGTGCTACAAATACCGGCACCATAAGCCCATAGTAATGCCCTGCCATCGTAAATGCCTTGGAACCCATTTCGATAAAATCGTCAAGCTTCTGAATCACATCAATAACTATATAAATACCACACACTGCAAACATACATATGACGAAAGTCGGTAAAAACGCCTTAATAATATATTTATCAATCTTAAATAACATCTTACTCCTTCAAAAGAACAGCCGATGTCTACTTTAATTCTTCCAATAGTTCAGAAATATTCTTTCTTAATACAGGGTGTCTGATATCTGGAGATATCTCACATAATGGTTCTAACACAAAAATACGTTTGTGCATGCTTTCATGAGGAATCTTAAGATTATGATCATTTATGACCCTATCTCCATATAATAGTATATCGAGGTCTATAATCCTCGGACCCCATCTTACACCAGGTTTTCTCCCGAGTTCCGCCTCAATCTTCTTAAACTCTTTCAACAGCGCCTGTGGCTCAATTTTTGTATCCAATACTATGGCACAGTTAAGATAGTCTGGCTGTGGAGGGCCGCCAACAGGCTTTGTTTCATAAAACCCTGATTTGCCTTTGACACAGATATCCTTACATGTATCTATCCTGGTAATAGCACGAACTAAATTTGCTTCTCTGTTCCCAAGATTAGATCCGATGCCTGCATATACCTTTGTCATTATCTCAAAGTGCGGCAAAGCCGCGACCAAGTTTGAAGTGTCTTCTTTCTACCATCGGAAACCACTGGAGTCAAGGAATTAAAAAAGCCGGAAATATAAGGTCTTTTTGATTATCCAGCTTTGTTATTAATCATTTTTTTTTGACACACCGAAGGTGTGGTAGAACAGTCTCTAAGTCGACAATTCCTTGCTTTTTTTGACTGGAAATCGCCGACTTAGAGACTGACAAGATCAAGGATTAACAACTGGAGGAAACTGATTTATGCCTTGTACTTAAGAGGCTATTTTCTATAATGAAGTATTTAGCACAGTCGCTAATTTATTGGTTTGCCCGGCTGAGCCGTTCGGAAGGGCTTCGCAGATTAAAAATCTTAATTGTTGAACTTTTTGATTTCTACTTTCCCTTATTAGTATAGTGATCGGGAGGCAGACCTCTCGAAAGAGAGGTTGTGAATAATGTCAATACATCACAACACAAAAATAGATAATGTGTCTAATAGTTCCCACAATCACACACACCGGGGCGAGGAGCGCACAAAGCTCATTTTAGCGTGTTTCTTAACCGGAGCCATGTTTGTTGTGGAAGGTGTCGCCGGTTTCTTGACCAATAGTTTAGCCCTGCTCAGTGATGCAGGACATATGCTAACCCATCTGATCGCTCTGTTGATAAGTCTTGGAGCAATTAAGTTTGCATCAAAACCGCCAACTGTCAGGAAAACCTACGGCTTTTATCGTCTAGAAATCTTAGCCGCATTATTTAACGGCGCCACTTTATTCTTAATCACCTTATGGATCTTCTTCCATGCCTACAAACGCATCATTAACCCGGAACCTATTGCAAGCTGGCAAATGTTCATTGTTGCAGTTGCCGGTCTCATAGTAAATCTCGCATGTGCATATATCCTCAAAACAAGTCACGGAAGTTTAAATATCAAATCTGCTTTCATACACATGATGGCAGATACATTTTCATCTCTGGTTGTGGTCTTTGGTGCAATTATTATGCATTATACAAAATGGTATATGTTAGACCCCGCCCTGAGTATCCTGATATGTATTGTAATCCTGGTATGGTCATATCAGTTGATTACGGAATCAGTGGACATCCTGCTTGAGGCCACTCCAAAAGATGTAGATCTGGAAAATGTGGTAAAAAGTATAAGCGAACTTGATGAAATAGAGGGAGTACATGACGTTCATATATGGACGATTACGTCTGGTATGTACGCAATGAGCGCACATGTTTATATCAAAGACTTAATGGTCAGTGAAACTCATAGAATCATGACAAATGTCAACACACTGGTAAACGAAAAATTTAATATTGGTCATACCGTCATACAATTTGAATCCAATGTATGCAGTGAAGGGATTGAGGAATTGAGGAATTCAGGGATTAAGGGATTGGATGATAAATCCTTTAATTCCTCAATCCCTTAATTCTTAAATCCCTCAATTAGTATCTACATCTTATAAATCCTGGGCTATATTTTCACTTGTTACAAGTCCGTCTAAGATATTAATATCCTTCCATCTTTCCAATATTATCTTGAGAGGCAAGGCTTTCTGACTTGCGCCCGCTGCAGCGAGGAGAATATAAGGTTTTTTGTCTAGTTTCGGCAGCCTCTCTTCAATCTCACAAAAATTTACAGTAAATATCGAACTGAAAAAAGTTGCCGCATCAATAAGGTCTTGTTTAGATACAGTTATGTTACTTTTAGCAAATTTTCTAAGCCTTTCTATTTGCTCGTGCTCATTGTAAATAAATTTTCCATCCTTTCTTTCAAACACCTCCCCGACTAAATGATGAAACAGAAATCCCTTTTTACTGAAGGGAGCAAATGCAATCTCCCCTACAATATCAAAATTATTCAAGAATGATTGTAACCGCAAATTATAAACATGACGCATAAAACCTGTGAAAGGATGATTCCATCTTATACTTCCCAAGCCAAAAATGACTATATCACTTCGAAGCACTTCATCATCAAATTCCAGCATCCTTCGAGTCCGAATTCGTTGCTCAACGATTTCATATAATGATTCTTTGCTATAGAGGTTAGAGATTTCAGGAAGTTGATATGTATGTGTCACTTCTACGTTTAATCTCCGGTTTAATAATTGAGATACAATATGTAGCGGGGATAATTCGATTAAATTGTTCGATCTTAAGGCGATACAACTGGCAAAGAGTAGGTTTATGTCAGTCTCCTCAAGTTCATCTGCCAGACTCATTATTGTGGACAAAACACTGCTCCCTCCCTGGGCGGATATTTTGATTTGTGTCTCTTTGATTATATCTTCCTCTTTGATCTTATTACTTCTGGCCTTAGTCTTCTTCTCAAGTATATTATTTATCTTTCGCACTAAAATATCAGACGCATACTTGCCTATTTGATTGAAATAGGTCTCGGTATGAACAAAATAATCTGCGTTCTTTAAGACCACCACATCATTGAGATGGTAATTATCTTTCAGCCTTTTCTCCATCTCAGCATTTCTCTCTTCATATAACATCTTTAACGGGACATTTTTCTTCCTTGTCCAACTTGACAATCGCTTTGAAACCAGTGACTGCGACACGTTTAACTCATCGGCAATTTCCTTTTGAGTGACAAACCTGGGCCACTTGTCATAAATAATCTTTGCAATCTTATTGTCCAGCTCCAGATGGCTGATAGTAATCCCGGATTTATTCTTATTTTTATTATTAGCATGTCTTTTCGTAGTCATGATGGCACTCCTCGATAGATAGTTTGCAGTAATAAGTTCGCACAATTATGACGCGTTATTAGAAGAAAGCAATAAAACCTTACTTAATCAAAACAAGATAACGCATAGTACAATACAAATAGATGTAATAGATTAATATTATATCATATTTATTTGTAATAATATATACTTATTATAGTCAGCTTTATGCTTATATATATCAACATATTATAATATTATGTAATAATTATTAGACATATTTTAAGTTAATCTTATTAATTATTATTATTGATTACACTTAATCTTTAAGTAGAATTTTACATTGCAGTAAAGTTTTTGTTTGATTACGGTTTTTTCAATTAAGAAACAAATTATTGGAGGAGTAAAAAATGAAAGCCATAATGATAGTAGACGCTGAACGGCCTTTTCATGACTTTTTTTCTAAGATGTTAGAAGGCACAGATTATGAAGTAATCAGTGCCTACGATGGAGACGAAGCATTGTCTAAATTTGAAGAAAAGAGACCTGAACTGATTATTACAGATGATCTAATTTTCTTAGATATAGTTTTAAATACGATGACAGGCGATACACCTTCTCCGTATACAAATAGTACGACTGAATACGGAGATATTCCATTCATAAGAACCAATGATTTCTTCCTACGGTCTTTCAGGGATCAGAAGGAAATTGGTCCAGGCTTCGCATTTCCCGATAAAGCCTCTTTAAGAGAGAAACTTATGGATGAAGTCAATACTAAGATTGGGCAAAAAATTACTTTGTATTCGTAAATATCTACTGAAATGAATCTTAGTATTTTAATATGGATTGTATAAGTTTCAAGCGAGGGGAGTAAAACTGATAATCTTATTTTGTTAACAATTTGAAATGGAAGGGAGAAGGTAAGAATAAATGCTAAGAAGATTTAAGACGTTAT
>JBHHYW010000099.1:0-8444 GCA_046757745.1 Candidatus Scalindua sp. | reverse complement strand
GCGAGATGGGTTCAATACATTCTGTAGCCCCCTGGTACTATGTGGTATTAAAGACGCAAACACCAATCAGCGTTTACATATATGCATTTATAGGAATAATTATGGTTGCTGGTGGCGAATTATGGTTTGTTGGCTGGCTTCGTAATAAACGCCGTAACGACGAATTCTCTTAAATACCCAATTTGCTAAATAATATAATAATTATATTTTATAATAAATGAAAGTAAAATTATGAACAGGTTTAAATATTTGAGTGTTTTTATAATAGCGGCATCACTCTTTATCATCCCCATGAATTTTGTGTCTTCTTTTGGGGCCATTGAGGATGTAGCTGATGTGACTTACCCAGAACCACCACCTCCGTTTCCCTTTAAGCTTAAGGATCCTCACAATCGTCCAAAGAATGGCCCCACGCTCACTAATGTTACCCATAAGGTACATATTGATTGGTTGAGAAAATGGGTAAAGAATCCAAAAGGCCATGATCCAAAGGCGCGAATGCCCATACTCAGATTAGAGGATGAGGAAATAGAGGCCATAATTGCTTATCTGGCCAGTATTGCCGATGAAGAGTTTCCTCAGGTAGAATGGGATCCTTTGGTATTTAAGAGTGAGGATGATATGACGGATGAAGAGTGGGACAATATGGATGCTTTGTTTGCTGAGGGTAAATTACTATTTAGTTCATCACGGTGTATTCTCTGCCATCGTATTGATGGTGAATCCGGGGCGGTTGGTGTGGGCCCTGACCTTGGATCTATTATAACAAAAGTCAACCGAAATTGGCTATATGATTGGATTAAGAAACCTCAGGGATATTTCTCTGGAACACAGATGTCCAGATTCAAATTTACAGATGAAAAACTGAGACAAATTGTTGAGTTCGTAATGCGGGATGATCAATTCAAGCCTGAAATAACTGATTATTTTGGAATAACAAGAAAAGAATATGAAGAAGGCGACTATACACTTCCCGGAGAACTCGAATTACTAAAAAAAAGTAAGGAAGGATATGAAACATTAAGGGAAAACAAGAAACTTGTTGAAGAGGGGAAGAGGGTAATAGAGATAACCAGGTGTTTCTTATGCCATAAGATAAAGGGTTTTGAAGAAAAAAACCTGTTGCCTCAACCAGAAACAGAAGATCCAATGGAAATGGAAACTATTGCCACGGGTGAGCATGCTAAATTTGCAAAACTTATTGACGAAATAAGATGCCTTACTTGTCATAGGATGCGCGGAACGGGTGGACACTTTGCACCGGATTTAACCCGTGCGGGTAGCAAGCTTAAGCAGGAATGGGAAACAGATTTTCTCCAGAATCCCAATCCCATACGTCCCTTACTGAATCAAATGCCAAAGTTTGTACTAAACGAAGCGGATGCTATAACCGCTACAAATTTTATTGAAAAATTCCTGGTTAGCGATGAAGTGCCTGTTATGGATATAGATGAAGATGAGCTTTCGGATGAACAGATAGAAAAGGGCAGGGCTATATTCTTCGAAAAGGGTTGTCAAACCTGTCATACCGCAGGTGAAGAAGCTGGTGCGGTAGGACCTTCACTTAATCAGGCGGGTACCAGACTGGAAACAGGGTTTATATTCTTCCATATACAAGACCCGCAGCATGCTAATCCAGGGGCAGTAGAGCCCAAATTCGACCTGTCGGATGAAGAGATACTCGATTTAACTCATTTTCTGATGACATTACAGGAATAGTGGTTTGACGGGATTTATTCATTTAAAATAAATATTAGGTGAAATATTATGAATGTAATCAATACTAATTTTAGATATGCGGGACGGAGTACACTGACCAGTTTTATTTTTATCTTTTTTGCAACATTTTTAACAGGGGTATGTATGCTTTACGGTACTTCTGTGTTTGCGAAAACTGTTGATACTCCTTATGGCCCTGTTGAAGGGGTGGATTTTGGAAAATATGGCCAAGAGGAATTTGCAGAAAGGTCTGCAGAAGAATATGATGGTCAAGAAGCGGGCGCAGGAGTGGTTACCGACCTGGTATTTTCGCTGACAGAAGAAAACATGAAAAAGAAAGGGGTACGTACCACATTTAAACAAATGTTTGAGCATTTTTGTGGGCCGTGTCATGGTGAAACTGGAAATGGAGAGGGCAAGAACTTTGCAAGTGTCCTCGAACCTGGCCCTGTAAACCTTACTGATGGTGATTACATGTCGACGATAAGTGACGCACATATTGTTCAGGTTATAAGTGATGGCACTGCATCGGTGGAAAAGTCAAATCTATGTCCTCCGTGGGGTAAGACATTCAGTGAAGATAGAATCAAAGGACTTGCTGTATATGTTAGAGGACTTTCGTTGATTCCGGAAGAAGAAACTACAGAAGAAAAAATTGTAAGTGAGGAGGAAACCGCTGCTGAAAGTGAAGGGCCAAAAGGTATTCTTGGCGGTGTCATCATCTGGGGAATATTGGGACTGGTATGTGCGGGTATAGCAGTGGGCGCCTTAAATGAATGGAAAATAATTAGTTTGAAACGGAAATGATAATTCGTACATCTTGAGTATTTATTTTAAGATAATTTAATAAATATCAAAAGGTGGTAAGCGTATGTATAAAAAAATATTTATTCCATTGGATAACTCTAAATATTCAAATTATTGTGAAGATTTGGGGGTTTCCATGGCGACGCAGTTGGGTTCCGAGATAATTGGTGGACATGTGTATGCAGCAAACTTGCATCACAAGAGATTCAGGGAAATGGAAAGTGGATTGCCCGAAAAGTATAGAGAAGAAAATGAACTTAAGAAGCAAAGGGAGTTTCACAACACACTGATAGGTAAAGGGCTTCGAATGATTTCAGATTCTTACCTGGATCGGCTGGAAAAGAAATGTCAGGAATCAGGGGTTCCTTTTGCGAGAAATATCCTAGAGGGGAAAAATTATCTTGAACTGGTAAAGAATATAAAGACCAAGGATTATGATCTCGTAATCATGGGTGCTCTGGGGCTTGGTGAAGTAAAGGGTAATCTAATCGGCAGCGTTTGTGAAAGAGTTGTCAGAAGGATTAATACAGATGTATTAGTTGTTAAGAATGACAAACCCCTTGAAGGTAAAGTAATTGTTGCTGTTGATGGAAGTGAACAATCTTTCAGTGGGGTGAATATTGCAGGTTTTCTGTCAAAGACCTGTGGAATGAATATAGAAGCCATATCTGCCTTTGACCACCACTATCATCTTGTGGCGTTTGCTGGTATAGCAAATGTCCTTTCTGAAGAGGTAGGTGAAGTCTTCAAATCAGACGAACAGGAAAAGCTGCATGAAGATGTAATTGACAAGGGGTTAGAGAAAATTTATCAAGACCATCTTGAGAATGCAGCGAAAATAACCAGGAATAGAGGTATTGATATTAAGACTACAATCCTTCAAGGCAAACCTTATGACCAGATATTGAAACATACTGAACGAGAGAATCCTGCACTTCTTATTTTGGGACGTACAGGAATACACTCTGTTAATGGGTTAGATATGGGCAGCGCGACGGAAAATATAATACGTATGGCTAAATGTAACGTATTAATAACAAATTGCTTTGAAAATACTAAAACAAACTTTTTCCATCCTATTGAAGACAAAATGTCTGAAAAAGCTGACCATGCGGCTGGAAAAGTTATCAAAGATAACAGTGATGTATCAAGAAAAAATGGTGGACAGCCTTCCGAAACGAAGGAAGTACTAATATGGGCAAAAGAAGCCAGGACACGTATTTCCAAGGTTCCTGTGTTTGTAAAGAAGATGGTTGTAAAACAGATTGAGGATTATGCAAGGGCAATAGGCGCAAAAGAAATAACATCAAAAATCGTGGAAGAAGCAAAGGTAAAATGGGAAGATAGTATGACTTCTTCTAAGTGTACTGAATTGGATACACTTCAGAAATAATTTTCCCGCTTCTTTTTTGAGGCCTGAGGGTGTAATTGAAGAGGTAGAATAGATTATAGAAAATCTGATTTAAGAAGCTTTAAATAAGATTAGTTCATAAGAACCCAGGTTAAATAAACTTCCCCAATTTAGCCTGGGTTTTTGTCATTTTGTAGAAAAGATGTCTCATGTCCCCCCGTATATCAGAATGCAATAGGCCGCAAAGCACATAGACCCACAAAAATCTCCGGCTATTACCATAGACCTTTGCGACAACCGTCCCTTTCCATGCATCCGATTGGGTCTCATACCTTTTAACTGGTAGTTTTTTGTATGGTGGCATATTGATTTTAGCTACTTTTCAAATTATCGTTTTTACGCTTGGCACCAACTATACATACAAATTATCATCTGTCTAAAACTATAACCTTCTTGTATAATTAGCAATAAATAACTAAACAAAAACGTAACCATGCCTTTTTCTTCATTTTTCAAAGAAAACTTAATATACAGGGTTTTTATAAGAAAGTATAAAAAGTACTTCATAGTCGGAACGATATCCCTGATAGTGGTAGATATAATAAATATCATTCCCCCGCTCCTCATAAAAGAGGCTGTTGACGTACTTACGTCTGATGGAAGCCTCACCAAAATCGCATACATTTCTGGTATCTACCTCCTTATCAGCTTTGTGCAGGGTGCAGGGAGATATTTATGGAGGATGAATTTTGTAGGAACCGCTTTTCGTTGTGAATATGATTTAAGGATGGCATTTTTTAGACATACCGAGACGTTATCACACTCTTTTTTCCAGAAATACAAGACGGGAGATTTGATGTCGCGTGCAACTAATGACCTGACTGCCGTTAGGATGGCCGTTGGACCCGGATTACTTATAGGGCTGGATGCGCTATTTTACTTTTTTCTCATACCTCCCATAGTAATATATCTATCACCAAAACTCGCACTCTATACATTTTTACCGCTACCTCTGATGCCATACTTTGCATACAAGATAAAGAACGTTATCGATAAAAGATTCAGAGCCGTTCAAGAACAATTTTCCAACATAAGCGAAAAGGCACAGGAAAACATATCAGGTATCAGGGTAGTCAAGGGATTTAACATGAGCAATCAGGAAGAAAAAACGTTCTGCAGATTATGCAAAGACTTTGTGAAGAAAAACCTTTCACTCGTAATTCCGCAATCACTTTTGGGGCCTGTTTTTGAGTATATCACATATCTGGGAATCATTATCCTTCTATTAGTCGGTGGGAATATGGTATTGGAAGGCACGATTACGTTAGGCACCTTAATAGCCTTCCAAAGGTATATATCAAAGATGGTCTGGCCTATGACGGCAGTAGGATGGTGTCTATCATTATTCCAACGCGGGAAAGCATCTATGACGAGAGTGGATGAAATTATGGACATAAAGCCGGAAATAGTAAACAATAAGTCAGCGATAAAAAATATTCAACCTGAGGGGAAGCTAGCATTCAATGACTTAAGTTTCCGATACAATGAGAACGAGGACTTTATCCTGAAAAATATTAATCTGGAGATAAAGCCGGGTCAAAGAGTTGCGTTGATCGGGCCGGTAGGCTGCGGTAAAACTACAATGGTTAACTTGATACCAAGGATTCTTCCTGCCGAATACAACAAGATACTTCTTGATGATATTGATATTAATAAGATAGACATTAAGGAACTTAGAAAACACATTGGTTTCGTTTCACAAGATACATTCCTGTTCTCTGAAAAGATTAAGAGCAACATATCATTTGGTAGCCCTGAGCTATTTGATGAACGGAAGGTAAAAGAATTTGCAGACACGTCGATGATATCGAAAGAAATAGACAATTTACCGGAAGGATATGACAGCTACCTGGGTGAGAGGGGAATAAATCTCTCCGGTGGCCAAAAGCAAAGAATTTCCATTGCACGGGCGCTCGCCATAAACTCTAAAATCTTAATATTTGACGATTGTCTTTCCGGTGTAGATGCCAGGACAGAAGAGGCAATAATTAAAAACCTTTCCATCGCATCGAAAGGGAGTACTTTAATAGTGGTCACACATAGAATACCATCTGTTAAGAATTTCGATCTTATTGTCGTCATGCAAAACGGAAGAATCATAGGAAAGGGTACGCATCAGCAATTAAGCAGAGAAAAGGGATTGTATAAATCGTTATATGAAAATGAAGTTGTAAGGGAGAGTATAGAGATAACATAGTGCGGCACGGCTGCAACCAGAAAAAATTACAATAAACAAATTTAAAAGTTCAATTTATAAATTCCAAATGTTTACAAATTCTTGTTCATTTTTATTTTGCGGAGCAAAATGTCATAAATTAGCAACTGAAAGGAGCTGATTTATATGAAAGAGTATTTAAACGAAGACACCTTACCCGGAAAGCTGTATGACAGAACAATTATAAAGATGCTCATGTCATACATAATGAGATACAGATTTTATGCACTGCTTTCCATTCTAATGATCTTTCTGGCAACACTGATGTTCCTTTTAGGCCCTTATATATTTGGATATGCTATTGATCACGGCATTGTCAAGGGAGACAAAGGAATGATCATTAAAATGGCCCTGCTCCTTTTAGGTGTTGAGACATTTAGAGCCTTGCTCGTAATAATACAGAGCTACAATATTCAGAATATTGGTCAAAAGGTTATGATGGATTTAAGGATGGAACTCTTCTCCCATATACAAACACTTCCTTTGTCTTTCTTTGACAAAAATCCTGTGGGAAGGTTGGTCACGCGCTTAACAAATGATATTGCCGCCCTGGGAGAACTCTTTTCTGCAGGGCTTATAGTCGTAATAGGAGACGTATTTATCATTGCCGGCATAATTGTAACGATGTTTATATTAAACATAAAGCTTGCTCTTGTAGCATTATGTGTGTTACCCATAATGATAATTATTTCTCTTTTTTTTGGTAAGAGGATAAAAGCGGCCTTTAGAGAGATAAAAAGAAAATTAGCCCGTATAAATTCATACTTAAATGAGAACATAACGGGCATGAAAACCATTCAGCTTTTTAATAGGGAAGAGAAAAACTACGAAACATTTGATTCTGTAAACAAAGATTATCTGCACGAACAGGTTAGGTATATGCGATACTATGCCATTTTTCAACCTGCGATTAATATTATGAATGCCCTCTCTGTCTCATTGATCCTCTGGTACGGCGCATTTAGATATTTCAGCAATGACCTTACGCTAGGTATCCTTGTGGTATTCTTTGCATACATACAGGGAATATTTGACCCAATAAGAGACATTGTTGACAAGTATAACATTTTTCAGGGTGCAATGGCTTCCTCTGAAAGGATCTTTAGCCTGATGAAAGAATCTCCTGAGAGTGATTATAATAAAGGAACAGCCTTACAAGAAGTAGAAGGGAAAATAGAGTTCAAAGATGTCTGGTTTGCGTATAATAATAGTGATTATGTCCTTAAGGAACTATCATTTAAGATTGATTCCGGACAATCACTTGCCATAGTTGGCGCCACGGGCAGCGGGAAAACGTCTGTGACCAATGTTTTGACAAGACTCTATGAAATAGACAAGGGCACTGTCCTGCTGGACAATAGAAGTATTCTGGATATCGACAAAACACAATTAAGGCAGATTGTGGGCATGATAAGCCAGGACATTTTTCTCTTTTCAGGAACCATAAGGGACAATATTTCACTCTTTAATTCAACTTCAGACAAGAGGATCCTGGAAATCATAGACGAACTGGGGCTTACCCACTTCATCGGCAGGATGCCTCATGGCCTTGATACTGAAGTGGCAGAAAGAGGTTCAAACCTTTCTGCAGGTGAACGTCAGTTTATATCCTTCGTGCGTATTATTGCCTACAATCCCGATATCTTAATCCTGGATGAGGCAACATCCAATATTGACCCCGTGTCTGAGGTATTAATTCAAGATGCAATAAAAAAAATAACTAAAGACAGGACATCCATAATAATTTCTCATCGGTTGTCAACTATCATTAACTGTGATCATATCCTGGTATTGAATAAGGGGGAAAAGGTAGAGGAAGGAACTCATGATGCATTACTGCGTGCACAAGGGTTATATAGTAAACTTTATAAATTGTATCTTAAAGAAGAAACGGTATAAACATTCCGGGTTTCCCACTCTTAAAATTGTGTAGGAGTGACAATGTTTCATTCTGAGAGAGGATACGACATGAGCGAAGCTCAGCTTTGCCAAAGAATCTAATTTAATAGTTTGATATGTGTTTCTCTGTCGGGGAGATAATATCTCTCTCCACTCTCTACATAAATGTCCGGTTCCATCTGTAAGCGTCTGATCCAGGAAGATTCACGAGGCGGTTTCCAGTACAACTTGTATCCTCCGGTGGGTACATTTTCAAAATGATAAACACCATTTTCATCAGTGATTGTTTCGAAGCGTATACCTTTCTTTATGCCACCAAGAAGCCCCCACCTTTCTAACATCATTATTTTTACCTGACACCCCGGAAGAGGCTTGCCTTTAGCAAGCATACGG
>JBHHYW010000098.1:0-8469 GCA_046757745.1 Candidatus Scalindua sp. | reverse complement strand
TTTTCATTTTCAATATTCTTTAAAATCGTACTCAAGTTTTCAGAATTATCCGCCTTCACTATTAAGTGCCACCTGAAATTGTCTTTAACCCTTGCAATCGGCGCAGGCGCAGGTCCCAAGACTTCTACTTTATCTTTGTGCCTATCTGATTGAACCATTCCGGTAGTCAATCGTATTGCGTCTCTCAATTTCTCGGCAATATCCATAGACTTTTTTTTAACATCCTGATCATTCTTTCCGCGCAAGACAATCCTGGCCAGTCTTCCATACGGAGGATAATAAAGTTGCTTTCTATATTCAAGTTCTTTTTTGGCAAACCCGCCATAGTCATGTAAAGCAGCATACTTAATACTGTAATGTTCCGGATTATAAGTTTGAACTATAACCTGTCCCCCCTTGGAACCTCTTCCGGTTCTTCCCGCTACCTGACAAAGCAGTTGGAAAGTTCTCTCACCTGCCCGGAAATCAGGCATATTGACAATTGTATCAGCAGAAAGCACACCAACCAATGTGACATTCGGAAAGTCAAGGCCTTTTGCAATCATCTGGGTACCCAGAAGTATGTTTATATCGCCACGCCTGAAGGCGTTCAGCGCTTTTTCATGAGAGTTCCTTCCTCTCATGGTATCGCTATCCATCCTCAAAAGTTCATACTGTGGGAACCTGGCCCTGATATCTTCCTCCATCCTTTCCGTCCCAACACCCAGAAAACTTATGCCTGGAGAACAGCATTCAGGGCATGCTCCGGGAACAGGTTCTTCCGAAAAACAGTAATGACATGTTACAGCAGCCTTATTCTTATGATAAGTCAGAGAGATATCACATCTTTTACATTTTAGTACAAAACCACATCTTCTACAACTTATAAAAGGAGAGAATCCACGCCTGTTCAAAAACAACAACACCTGTTCCTTTTTAGAAAGACACTGCTTCATACAAAGTTCCAGATAATTAGATATATAGTACAAATTTTTACCTCTGTACTTTTCGTGGCGCATATTAATTACTTCCACCCTGGGAAGCGGTTTATTTCCAACCCGATTTTCCAGTGTGACGTATTCATATTTACCAATACTGGCATTGTAAAAACTCTCAAGAGACGGTGTAGCGGAACCAAGTATAACCAGGGCATTTTCATGCTCCGCCCTGATCATGCTCACATCACGTGCATTATAACGTGGAGTGGTATCCTGCTTGAATGCATTCTCATGCTCTTCGTCTATTACGATCAATCCCACATTTTCTAAAGGGGCGAATACCGCTGAACGCGCGCCAATAACAACGTCTGCATTGCCATTCTTGATATCCCACCATTGGTCGCTTCTCTGCCTGTCAGTCAAACTGCTATGCAGGACGGCTACTCTATCAAAACGAGATTTGAATCTTTCAATAGTTTGCGGTGTAAGAGATATTTCGGGAACCAGAACTATTGTCTTAAGTCCCATAGTAATTACTTCAGAGATTGCCTGCAGATAAACCTCTGTCTTTCCGCTTCCCGTAACCCCTTTCAACAAAATAACGCCAAACTGCCTTCCCCCTAATTTCCTCTTGATGAGGTTAATAGCTGTTTCCTGTTCTCCGGTTAACTGTAAATGGCGTGTCTTCTTGAAGTGTTTTCCGGCAAAGAGGGAATCATTTACTTTTCTTTTATCAAGAGTAATCACTCCTCTATCTCGAAGCCTGTTAATACTGTCCATTTTGCAGTTGCTGGTACTTGCTAATTCAGGAACAGTTATTTCACCTACTGCAATAAGCACCTCCAGTACTCTTGCCTGTTTTGGCGCTCTCTTTTTGATTGTGGAAATCATCTCTTTTACAGATGCCCCATCTTTACATAGTCTGGCCACACTTACCGTTCTGGAGTTAATGCCCTTTCTTACAACGGATGGAAGAAAAGTTTCCAGGGCTTCACCCCAGCCACAAAAATAGAAATTGGCCAGCCATTCCGCAATCCCCAGCATTTTGGAATTTAATATAGGCTTTGTATCAATTACTCGGATTATATCCTTAATTGTTTTAACATCCGATTTATCGGTTAGCCCAACGCAATACCCAACGGCTGTTCTCCCTCCGAAGGGAACTTTAACCCTTTTACCAATCTCGATCTGGTTTATAAAAGATGGTGGAATCTTGTAGTGAAATTTCTTATTTAGGGGTATGTCCAATACGACTTCAGCAAACATTTCATAAGCCATTGATGTGTAATTCCTTACAGACACAGTAAATCCTGATATTATTGCTGAATCCTATCACAATAATAATAAAGTGTCAAGGTAAGCATTGATTTACAGGCATATTAATCTTGCTTTATGTTCTAATATTTCTATAAAATCTTGCTTTAAAAAGTTTTTTAAGGTACCAATATCTGATCACGGTATTCATACCCACTAAATGATGCTATGAAGATAGTTGAACGGCACGTTATAATATTTTCAATTGCTATGTTTGTAACAACAGTAGGGCTTTTCATTTATCTGCCGTTTATTGGGAGAAAAAGACAATTTACGGTAGCTATAGATATTGAAAAATTATGTAAGGTAGATGTGGATGAAAACGAATGGAAATATGTAGTATTACATCACAGTGCTACTGACGAAGGAAATGCAAGACGCTTTGACAGATATCACAGGGAAATTAGAAAGTGGTCGGAAGGCCTGGCCTATCATTTTGTTATAGGCAACGGTAACGGTTCAGGCAATGGCGAGATTGAAGTGGGAGATAGATGGAAAAAGCAGATTCATGGCGCACATACCGCCAATATGGACCTTAATCGAATCGCTATTGGCATCTGTCTTGTTGGAAATTTTGAATTGGACAATAAACCCACAAACAACCAGTTGGAATCTCTGATAAGCTTAGTAAATTATGTTTCAAAAAGATATAACATACCCAAATCAAACATCATCATGCATAATCAGGTTGTCCAAAAAGGCACAGCGTGTCCCGGCAAAAACTTTCCCTACAAAAAACTTATTGATGAAATAAGCTCTTTACGGCCACTATAAAACAAACACGCAGTTTCGTGATGATTGGTCAAGGCTAAAGCCATTGAGTTACACACCAACCAGTTGGTTCGATGCCGATGCATAATAATTACGGAATGTAACTCATACCTTCAGGTTTGAGTCGCTTAGAACAACCTGAAGATTTAACTACCATGGACTTAAATGAAAAACCCTCTTATTAATCAATCGAAGCAAACCTGTCAATTCCTTTCATTATGCATCATCGAATAAAAAATTTATTTGCTTCGATATCTCTGATAAATCAAAAGGTTTCTTTACAACAAGGTCAACTTTTGCACTTTCTACTTCTTTAGCCGGAATCATCACATCCCAGCCGGTGATTATGCCTATCTTTGGCCTCTTCTCCAATCGATCCAGAAATTTTGCTATTTCATATCCCGTTACATACGGCATGACATAATCAGCCAGCACAAGGTCGAACTCCTCCTCTTTTAGTAGCTTAATAGCTTCAGTACTAATGTTAACAGCCTTAACATCGTGACCGTTTTTTGATAAAAAGCTATTCAGAATCTTGCATATTTCTGTTTCATCATCTACCACCAGGATGCGGAGTCCTTTAGCCTTTATGTCATGGGACGGTTTTGGTGATAATGCTCGTAATACTCTATGAGTAACTTCCCTCGTAATTGGAATACTTATGGTAAATTTTGTGCCTTTTCCCTCCACGCTCTCCACCTCTATCCTGCCACCGTGTCTCTTTATTGTGCCATATGCGGCGCTCAGTCCCAACCCTCTACCTTCCGGGCTCCTTGTTGTAAAGAAAGGATCAAATATCTTCCTCTTTACATCTTCTGGCATGCCTTTACCTGTATCTGCAAAGGTAATTTCTATGAAATCACCTTTGAGTTCAGAGTTTAGAGTTCGGAGTCCGGCAGGCGGGCGAACGCATCGTGTTGCCACGGTGATAGTACCGCCGTCAGGCATTGCATCCAGGGCATTATTTATTATATTTACAAATACCTCTCTTAATTCTAAAGGGATACACATTATCATTGGCGTCTCTTCGATACCTTCCTCGTCTATATGATAGTTTATGCCTTTGGCCTGAGCCATATTCCCCCACCTGGGCTTTGTAAATTTTATCGCCTGTTTTAATATCCCCTTATTATCAGAAAGCACAAATGCAGAAGTATCTTTTTTCATTTCAGTAAACTTTCTCATTTCGCGGACTATTTCGGCTCCATCGCCTGCAGCCTTTTGAATAGAGCGAAGTCCATCCCTTAATTCTTTAGTATCTCTATACTCTTTCCTTAATAACTGCACGTTCCCATATATGACGGCAAGTATGTTATTGAACTCATGGGCAATCCCGGCAGTTATTGTCCTTATGGAATTTAATTTTTCTGACTGTAACAACATCTCCATCCTCTTTTCACGATTGTTGGCATCTTCCATAACTACAATAAAGAAAATAATATCGCCGTTAGTATTTTTCAAAGGTAAGGCAATTGTATATTTTAAATCCGGTGTACCATCCTTTTTTCTAATGCTTAATTCTCCCCTCCATTCTTCTCCGGAAGTAATCTTGCCCCATATATCCTCGTTCACTCCAGAAGGCATTTCACCATGTTTCAGGAAGCGAATGTCCTTCCCTATGACTTCTTCCAATGTATAGTTGATAAACTGGGTAAGCCTGGAATTTGCGTATTCGATTTTTCCTTCGACATCCATAATCAGAATCATGTATGGATTGTGTTCAATTGCGAGAAATAACCTACGAATCCTTTCCTTTACCTGTTTTTGCTTTCGTTCCAAATTTTTTCTATAGAGAGCAATCTCAATATTCGCCCTTATTTCGTTTTCTCTAAATGGTTTAACAATGTATCCGAATGGTTCTACATTTTTCGCCCTTTCAATATATTTATCTTCCGTATACGCAGTCAGGAATATAATTGGAATATCCATATCCGCCTTTATTATCCTGGCGGCATCGATACCATCAAGCTTTCCCTTCATAACAATATCCATTAGAATTAAATCGGGAAGGAGTTCTCTGGCCATACTCACAGATTCTTCTGCCGAAGAGGCGGTTCCCACTACGTCATATTTCATGGACTGCAAGCGGTCCTCCAATTGTGTGGTTATAACGGCTTCATCGTCTACTACCATTAGTCTTTTCATGTTTATTTCATCAAATCGTTCACTTTTATAGAGCTGTGAATGGACAAGGGCCATAGAATCCACTCTGTTACGTGATTCTCTAAACAATTCAATCGCCTCCTGATTCTGTGTCTGCATGATGCTCATATCGAGCAGACTTGAAATTATCTGGAGGTTATTCTTGACCCTGTGATGTACTTCACTCAGAAGCGCTTCTTTCTCTTTGAGGGATTCCTTGATCTGCCCCTCTGCACACTTGCGTTCGGTGATTTCCTTTATTAGTTCTACGTTTCTCTCTCTCAGTTCTTCCGTACGCTCTTCCACACGTTGTTCCAGAAATTCATTAAGCATTTTTAGTTCTTCCTCCATCCGTTTACGCTCGGTAATGTCTTCTTTAACCCCAACAAAATGGGTAATAACACCTTTACTGTCTCTGATAGGCGAAATTGATGCAGACTCCCAATAGAGATCACCGTTTTTTTTCTTATTGCAAAATTCTCCACGCCACTCTTTACCTGACGTAATAAGCTTCCATAAACATTTGTATACTTCAGGTGGAGTTTTATCTGTTTTTAAGATGCGTGGATTCTGCCCAACGGCTTCTTCTGAAGTGTAACCAGTCAGTTGAGTAAATTTCGGATTGAAGTATTCAATATTGCCTTTGATGTCCGTGATCATAATTGTACTGGAGCTTTGTTCCACGGCACAGGACAATTTCCTGAGTTTTTCCTGTAAATGTTTGTACTCTGTGTTATTTAATCGTTACTCAAAATCACTCAACACGTGTGAGACGGTCGAGCCAAGCCATGATAATTTGTCTAACAAAACCTGAAGTGGTTTATTCATTTAAACCTGATTTCTATATATTATCGTTAGAATAGAGACCGTGTTTATATAGCAATGCCTTCATGTATTCAGCATGTGACCACATCAATGGGGTAACGAACATGACGTATCCACCTTCATCCATCGTGACATCAGGTATCATGCACCTGTCTGCCACTTCGCTATAAGCCCTCTGCATATTGTTGGCTTCCTCCAGTATCTTATCAAAATCCAGATCGTCCTGAAGGATATGCTTATCAAATTCCTTGGCGAAATCAAGGCCCGTCTTCCATTCAGATTCTATGAATGCATCGAATCTTTTGCAGGTTGAAATATGTTCGGGGATCTCTCCTTTTTCGTTTTTATAGCCATCAATGAGGTTCATTAATTCATCTCCTCTTTTAGTATTTTTGCACCAGTAGTGATATTGGGCCAGTATCGCCGTGTACTGAAGCCAGGGGCCATTGCCGGCGTGAGTGTGAATTTCAATGTCTCCACTGAATGGAAGGTACCGTTGAATCATACCTAACTCAGGGTCCCAGAGCTGTCTTTCCATGAAGTCTACACTGTTGTCAAGATAATCTTTAGCCTCATTTCCAAACTCAAAATAAAACGGGCTTAATAGTGTAAAATCGGGTTTAAAATCATAATTACCTTTCTCGTCTATACGTCTCAGGAATCTTTTGTTTGCCACCATGATACTAAACAGGTTGTGCTTAAACGCTGATTTAAAGGTGAGTATCCTGTCCGGAATAATATCAGGAGTATCTAATTCATCATTTACTTTAGAAACGAGGTGAAAGGCCCTTAGATATGCAAAATTAGTCCAGCAACTGAACCCTTCTTCAAGAGCCGATTCGTGAATAGATGTAGTTGAATGAAAAAGATTTATCTCCGGACGATAATAATTCTTAATGGCAAATTGTGAGGCATTCTTTATTGAGAGGAGAAATTTATTTATGTCCTGTATGTCTTCTTTTCTCTTTTCTGCAGTAAGTAAATAATTGGAAAGGATAATCAAACCGTGTGCATTATTATCTTCCTGTTTATAAACACTTTTTTCCTCACCGGAGAGGGCATATCTTTGTCCGAGAGAACCATCATATTCTACGATTTTTAATACAAAGCTTGAAATAGATTTGAGCAATTCGTATGCGTCATCGGCAATAGAAAGTCTGGAAGTAGAAAGATATGCTAAAAGCCCGGACGCACAGGCAGCATCGCGCGGGTAAAAATAAGGGTATCTTGACTCAGGCCTTGCCGCCAGCAGTATTTTTTCTCCATCTTCCGTTTCTACCGAACATGATTGTATAATCTTGAAATGTGCCTCAAGCTCATTATTAATGTCTTTTTGGGATGATTGTTTGTCAGGTTTCGGTTTAGTCATAGCGAACTAATTTAATGTATAGAAATTTAAATGTTGCCACAAAGAAAGTAGGGGCGTATGGCAACGCCCTTACATTTTTCGTATCATAGCGTCAAAAAAGCCGCCAAAGGTTTAGCTTATTTCTTCTTCACCCTTTTCGGACCATCTTTTCAACAAATAGCCTTTACTCTCTTCAAACACTTCTGCCTGTTTCTCAACAACTCGTTCAGCTTCCCCGTTTGTCATATCTTTCGTCTCAGTGACAAACCCGGCTATCCTTGCAAAGTACAGGGGCGTCATCATATTAATCAATTTTACTCTGTTTCTCTTCCAATTACGAAAAGTTACAGCTATATCATAAAGTATCCTGCACCATAAATCTGTCGGAAATCTGAAATTTTCAGCGTTTAAAGAGTCTATTTTCTTTAACTCCTTAAAATTTTTCTTTTCTAATACATTTTCCCATAGTGCGCCGAAGTGATTGAATCCTGTCTTGAAATACTCTACAAGATTGTCCAGGTTGATATCAAATGCCTCCGGTTTCGTGCCTGTTTCCTCTCCCAGGATTGGCACGGGAGAGCTTCCCTTTATGTCCTTCCAGTAATCATAATTTTGCTCCATAAGGACAAAGAGCGTGGTGACGACCTGCTGAAACATCGGCCCTAATGACTCACTTGGATCCTTAACATCATGGATCTTCGTTCCCAGCCGTGTTTGACAAATTCTGAACCCCTGAATGATTGCGGTAGTAGTGAGCCAGATGTCTATTCCGAACTTAGCAACATCGGTCTCCCAGACATCCTGATCATTGTAGAATTTTATGAGTTTTGCTGAAAAGGCAAAGTCTCCGCCTATTGGCTGTCTGACCCTTAGACCATAGAGTGTGCGTGTGAGGTTATATACAATATTATTGGTAATAGTACCATCATACTTGTATCGTTCATAATATGGAACTACAAACTGATACTCCTCTTCGTAAACAGGCGTAATAAGGTTTTTTATCCATTCAGGAGTAATAGACCTTATATCAGAATCGCAGACAACACATACCCTTGCTCCAAGGTATTCTGACGCCTCAAATATTGCCCGCAATGCAGTGCCCTTACCGGGAATACCCCTGTATATTGTGATTAGTTTTTCAATCCATGGTTC
>JBHHYW010000097.1:0-8482 GCA_046757745.1 Candidatus Scalindua sp. | reverse complement strand
AAATGACAAGAATTGGTAAGGTATTGGGAATATCCGGCAGTCCCAGGAGGGACGGAAACACAGAACTGCTTTTAAAAGAGTTTTTACGAGGTGCCAGAGCCAGCGGTCACGAAACTGAGTTATTACTTCTCAATAAATTTAAAATATCGCCATGTACATCCTGTGATTCTTGCCAAAAGAATGGTCAGTGTATAATCGATGACGATATGCAATCGATGTATAACAAATTATTGGAAGCTGATTATATAGTGTTTGCCTCTCCAATTTATTTTGGAGGAGTTAGCGCCCAATTGAAATCATTTATCGACCGTTGTCAGACCTTGTGGTCCAGAAAATATGTCCTTAAGGAGACATTGATAAATCCTGACAGAGAAAACCGTTCAGGATATTTCATTTCCACTGCAGGATCAATAAATGCCGGAAAATTTTTTGAAGGAGCAATTATTGTAATAAAAACTGTATTTCACGTACTTGATATAAAATACAAAGGCGAATTATTGTTTCCATGTATGGAAAAGAAAGGAGACATTGTTAAACATCCTGACGCACTACAGACGGCATTTAATACAGGGATGTCCTTAAGATAATTAATTTAGGCGAGAAGTAAAGACAGGATTCGCCACAGAGGTGCAAAGGAAAGAATTGTTTTCACCGCAGTTATTACATTTTACGGAAGAAATGGTTGTATTTTATCTTTCTTAGTTGCGACTTTAGCTATAAGCCGGTTCTTGATTAGACATGAATCTTATTATGAAATATTCGTTGAATAATAAATTTTATCACCAGAATCATCTCTGTAAATCAGGCCATATTCTCTTAGTTCAAACAAAATATTCTTAACACGATCAGGTTTTATAGGAAATGAGTTTGCTGTGTCTCCTACGGTTGCTTTTCCTCTCTCTTTAATATACAAATATATTTCTTTTTGTAAGGCTGATAATTTGTTTATAATATCGTTGTCATCATCTTGAGAGCTTGAAGTGGGATTGGAAACTTGGGATTGGGTTGAGAAGTTGAAACTGCTTTGGGAACTTGAAATTGGCAATTCATCATTATCGGCAGTAGATGGACTTTCCTTAGAATTGTCAGTGTGTGGCTTGTTTTCTTGATCACTTTTTAATTCCTTTAGTCTACATTCAACAACTTCTCTTAACCTTTCTGCTTCAGATACCGGATCGTTAAACCAATCAGTAGACCATATACGATGTAAATACCAACCTAAACCTTCCAACACCTCTTGCCTAAGCCTGTCTCTGTCTCTTGCCGATTTTGTAGAGTGGTATGTTGCCCCATCACACTCTACTCCCATTATAAAACCATGAGGCCAATCGGGATGCTTAACCCCAATATCAATGAAATATCCTGTGACCCCAACTTGTGGTATTGTTTGGCAACCAATCGCTTTTAATTGCGCAATAAAGACATATTAGTCCATTTACTTTTTTCCCCTCGTCCTATACCATTGGGAGGAGAACTATTTTTCATTAGTTGTATCCTTAGCCTTTCTCTTGATAATCTTATAATCTCTTTATCTAATGCAGCCAATTTCTGTCTTAAACTATTTAGTTTGATTCCATTGTAACTAGCCAATACGTTTCCATATTCTTTATAAACTTCTTTGGCTAGCGATTGTCCAATTACTGCTAATACTATATCAGACAAGCCAGCTATTTTGCCTTCTGAAAGCATCAGTTTGTCAATTATAGAACGTAATCCTCTTGAATGAAGATTTAACCGATTTGCATATACAATAGAGAAAGCAATTAAACCTTCTTTGTTATTCGAAGCTTCATCTAAAAATATAGACAATTCATCTTTAGTTTTTGACAAGGTAATCTCTTCGCTCTTGACATTTAGTAATTGAGCCAATTGTGAGATCTCTTCTTTAATTTTTAGATCATTATTGATTATTGCATCAAGATCAACAATACGTTCGTCAATACTTCCATCTTTGAGAGCTGCGATCATTGTATTTCCTAATTCGTCAGACAAATTAGATACTCTTGACGCCGCATTAATCGACGTTTTAATATTCTTACTATCGGTTTCTATTCCATCAAAATGATTTCCCAATAAACTGCTTAGGTCAGCATATTTGCTTAGGGATTCATATCCTTCTTGGAATGCATGTAATTCATTACCTGCCTTTGGCAACAGGTTAACATCAACATATTTGTAATCGATAAATACGGTCATAGCTCTCTCAAGCTCTCCTATATAACCTTTAAACTTTTCAATATTTGCTTTGACCTGATCAGCTTTCTCAGACAACTCTTTAAAGCTCGGGCAATTGCATTTTCTTATTGTGTGATCAGCTTCTTTTTTAGGTAAAGCCAATATTGAATCTGCCTCGCCTCGTTTTAAGAATTCTCGCAACTCTTCGTTTTCCACGCCTCTTAGCTTAGTATCAATTTGATCGTAATAGTCCATTAACTCTTCAATTGGCCTATAATCTGTTTCTAATCCGTCAAAGCAGTCCTCTAACAATTCATTTGATTCATTAAAGCTCTTAACCTCCTCAAGCCACTTTAATATTACTTTTGATTGTTCAATTGCTTTGGCCTTTTTAAATTTCTTGTCTTTGGACATAGAAAGATATGATCTTTTGGCAATACTGTATTTTGATGAAAACATTGCAAAAAACCCCGAATTAACAAATATTTCATAATTACGCTGAATCTCGTTCATATCAAGTGATTCAAGGTAGTAATCCTTTTCAAGTTCACCTCTTTTCTTTTTTAAACTATCACATTTTTTGGATGATTTCGCTATTACCACTTTCATTAGTGCCGGCTCAAATGTTTTCCTCCTCATCGCTAATATGGATCTTTGGGATCTCGCCCCTATATCACAAGCAGTAACAACTGTTTGAATATTTTTGTTCAAAAAGAAGGCTTTCACTTTTCCTGCCGCACTGACAATCTTTATCTCTTCTTGTATCATTAAAAGACCACTATTATTCTTCCCACAAATTCTCTTCACAGAATTTATATCAAGATTCGGCAGCTCCATTTCAGATACAATTTTCGATAGACTCTCTAGTTTCTTTGGTAAACTCACATCCAGAGGATCAGAATATATACTCTTAAATCTATTATAAATTGATAATATTTCTTCTTTGTGTTTAAAAAACATTTCAATTTTCTTCAATGCTTCATTATTCGAAATCTTTTCAACCAAAACAGTATTAGTCTCTGGATCCTCGTCTTGTCCACTAACACTATATTCGAATCCACTCCTTGTTTTTTTCTTTTCTATCTCGACAGGCAACAATATTAACGGTGCTAATGAAGGGTCTGAGGTGGGACTTTCTTTCCATTCAAGAAATCCATATGCAGCCTTCAACACATTGATGCCCGTTTCTTGCCTCCATGTGTTGCATTTGCTAATTAACGAATTCAATCTTCTCTCAAAGAGATCTGGCAATAATAGAGTTTGGATTAAATCGTCTTCATGCCTTCCATCTGAATGAGTTTCTGACGACAATGGCAACTCATATCCCGGACGAATATGGTTATTTCTTGCATGATGCACAAGAGTAATATTAGTCTTAGTCTGTCTTGGATAGAGTCCAAGTTCCTCTCTAAGCCGATCTCTCAATTCTCTTTCCGCCACGGCCAACTGATTAGCAGAATCCTCTGAATCCTGATCTATATTCTCTAGTTTATTAAGATATACTTCATCTATTAGCCTGGCACTAGATAATGCACGTTGAAATTCCATCGTCTTTTCGTCTTTTGGATCTTCCTCTAATGGTGGCAATAGGTCAAATTTCATACTGCCACTCGTCATCATTTCAAAAAGCACTTGAGGCAATTCATCAACTACTCGTATATGGGAGTGTGATCTGTCAGAAAACTTAGTAGATAGGAGTGGATTTCTTCTGGTAAGATCAAGAAGCTTAGGTCTTAATTTCTCTATTCTCGTATTAATTAAGCGAACTAACTCATTTTCTTCTGGTGGCATAGTCTGTGTGGTATGAAATCTTGTAGGTTGTTGAAATACTGAGGTTAATAATAGTGGTGCTGTTTACTAAAATCAACAGGTTTCTGGAGAGTTGCTTCTTCTGTGCGAATCTGTATTATTTTCTCATTATCCTGTAATCCCGTCCGAAATATTCTTTTCTCTGCGTTAATCTGTGTCCAGAGCATTGCGATATAGTCTCCCGTTTTGGGCAGTTAGATCAGAGGCTTGTTGTAACTTTATTTTCAGAGTCAGGCTTGAGAATTAAGGAAATTGGTTTTTGTTCCTTTAAAGCGCTTACTTTTAATATCGAAAAACCAATAACTTCTCCCTTCTTATCCACTTTTTCCATGACTGCATCATTTTCAGTTTCTTTAAAAAACCCTTCTTTTCTATCAAACAAAACTTCGAGGTAATCCCCTTCTTTGTCGAACCAGACTTTTATTTCTCTTTCCATAGTATTTCTCCTTTTTTTATTGAATCGGTGAAGTATGCTGTAATAATGAATAAATCATTCCCCTTCGATCTCACAACAATACATAGATATTTTTCGGTTACGGGAGTTTTTGAATATTTTTTATAAAATAATTCAACATTCTTATCAGTTTTAGACCTTACAATTACTGATGGATTTTGTAGTGTATCATTTATTTTATCGTTTTGATTTAACATTTCTGGGTGATCACTCTCTATATGCCCTTCGCGCTCATTTGTAAATCTTATATTCCGATTCTTGTAATCTCCCAGGATTTTCACTTTTTAATTTTGTTTTTTACAAAATAGGCCAATTATTCTTGTTTCTTTATTCAAGCATCTGTATTCTGTCTTAATCTGTGTCCAGAGAAATAGTATCTATGTCTTTTTTTGAAACGCCTTTCCAGAGTCCAAACATTTTGTCAGGCTCTACTTCCTTAACCCCAGTTATCAGTTGGATCTTTATGTGATCCGGTCTTGGCGGCCTCCAGAGCATTGCCATGTAGTCTCCCACACTTCCAACATTTTCTGCGGATGCCTTGATGATCTTCTCTTTCAGAAACCCATAGGCAACGAGGGAGGTCTCGGCTTTTTCCCGCAAGTCCGCTCTTCCGTGAAGGAAGAGATAGACGTTTTTCTGTGGATCTATTTCAGTATTATTCTGTTCTAACATAGCCGCAATAAAGACTGCAATAACAGCCATAACAATGATCCCTATAACCGTAACCCCCCCGGGTTTTATCTTCTCTAAGTCCCGGAGGAGATGTCCCTTTTCATCTGTCATGGTTGTTCCTCCATTTATATTGGTACTTTGGGGGGAGAGTGATTGCTATCTCCCATATGTGGATTACTTAATTTATGAAAACAACATTAAAAGTTTGAAGTAAGCTAAAGTTGTGGTGATTCTGATGTTTATAATAGTGACGTCGTTTACCAAAATCAACTGTTTTTAAATCGTAAATCTGAAATCCCTATTCCTCAGGATTTGGCTTTTCCAGAAGCCCGGGGTATTCTTCCTGCACCTGTTTCATAAGGTCAGGGCCTAACCTTGTCTTATACAATGTCTTTGTCTCGCGAAGCTGTTCAATAGTTAAGCCCTGTGCATCCCTCAGATCGGCACCCTTCTGCTTTACGCCCCTCAGGTTGGAATTGAACAGGTTGGCTTTGGTCAGATCGGATTCGCTCAGGTCAGCACCATACCACAGGTAGACACTCCTCAGGTCAGCACCGCTCAGGTTGGCACTCCTCAGATCTGTCCCACTCAGGTCGGCATTATTCAAATTGACATTATAAAGTTTTATGCCTCTCAGGTTTACTTCACTCAGGTTTGCACAACGTCCTTCACTCCCAACAGTGCTTACCCATCTGTCATGATCTTCCTGTATCTCACGAAGAGCAGCCATTGTTATTTTCCGGCCCATCTTATAACCTCCTCGTTTCGTCTTTACTTCTACATTCCTTGTTCGGAGTTCGGAGTTTTATAGATTGAATATTGCCCTTTTGTTTTTTCATCTGTGTCCCATTAGCTTTCCATTTCATCATTCTTGCTTCCCTTCTGTTGTAAATTTAAGGGCGGCTTCCAACGCTTTAAAGAGTACAGGATTCTGGCTGATCTGCTTTATGCCGTTCAGCCACATTTCTATTTCGGGATCAGAAAGATCTGACCTGCTGATTGCCTGTTCAAAGTTTTTAAGAAAATCGATTCCGATACCGGCCGGCGCCTTATCTCCCACGGTAACTGCACTTTCGCCGGAGGGGCTGACAGCGTCCATTTTGGCAATGCCCTTTTTTGTTATCCATGCAGTGTACGAATCAGCATCAATGAGACCCTCTTTGATAAGTTTTTTCAGAGGTTTTCTGATATTTTCTTCCTGAAAGCCGTATTCTTCTATGAGCGCTTGTAAGGGTTTTACTTTAGAGGTGCCGTACTCTTTCCAGAGGTTATAAAGATTCTCAAGTATGAATTGTTCGAAGGGAATTTTTTCCGTCATTATAATTGCTTAGTCACAGAGCAATTTTTTACAAATAAAACAGCCGGACCCGCCATTTTATCTGGCGGGCCGGCTACTGATATAAGCTAACGTCACTTCTCAGCTTTTTCGGTTTCTTCAGTTTTTCCGATAAATACCTCTCTTATCTTAGCCTGGAGTGCGTCTCTTCGTCCCTTGTCTACTCCGGCTGCCTTATGTTCTTCAATCATGGCGTCAACCAGAAGATCAGCCACTTTGTCCAGTTTTGTACCCACTTTTTTCTCAAGATTCGCCTTAATCTTTTCTTTAAGCAATTCCTTTTTTGCACAGCGTGCGATCTTCAACAAATCAGAAACACAGTGGCCTCCACCCTTATCACATGTACTTTTATCTTTGCAGCATGAAGAGACACTGCCTTTACCCGAGGCACATTGCTTTGTTTTGGATGGACAGGCATCACTGCCTTTGTCCAGGGGACATTGCTGTGTTTTGGATGTGCAAGCATCACATGCATACAGAGGTGAGCTTGTTCCCGCAATATTCAGCGCAAAACAGAAAATACTTACTACCGCAACAAACATAACTATCGACTTAAACTTTCCTGCCATTTTTCATCTCCATTCTAAATTATTAAAAAAGTAATGTGTTAACTAATATAACATATTTTCCAACAAAAAGTTTCATAATAACTAGGCATCTATCATAATCGGTTCCTTAAAATCCTTTATCTCTTTCTTGCACAGGTCTAATGTGTCGGGATGGCATGTGAACATTATAATCTGGTTTTCCCTGGATATCTCATTCAATAACCGGATGGTTGCCTTCGCCCTCTGGGGGTCAAAGTTTACGAGGATATCGTCTACTATCAATGGAAGCGTACCCACCCTGCCGGCGTACTCCTTAATAAAGGCCAATCTCATAGAGAGATAGAGCTGCTCGGCAGTTCCCCTGCTGAGTGCGTTTACGCTTTTCTGCTGTCCCTCCGGTGTTTCAACTACTAATTTGCTGCCCTCAGCTTTCTTGATTACGTGAATGTATCGTCCATTAGTAATCTTATCAAAATATCGCCCCGCATGTTTAAGGACGGACGGTTGTCTCTCCCTCTCATATATTGTCATGGCCTTATTTAATAATTTATGACACAGGGCATTTACAGACCACTCTGAAATGGCTTCCTGTAATCGTGCTTTGAGGTTTTCCTCTTCGAGCCTTAACCCCCCCAATCTTTCACTCTTCTCCAGTTCGGATATTTGATTTTCCTTTGCCCCGATATTCTGTGTTATCCCGGACAGTTTGCCATCCAGTTGTGCAATCTCGCTCTCCAGTTCCTCAATAGAACAGTCAGTCGTCATGGGGTCATATTCAGCGACAACTTCTTCCTTAAACTTTTCAATCTCCGGTGCGCTGCCGATCAGCCTTGCCATCTGTATTTCGAGGGTATTTTTCCGCTCCAGCAGGCTATCTCTTTTTTGAACTACAGTTGAATACTTCCTGAACTCCTCAGTGTTCCCGGCCCCTCCTTCAGCTATCAGGTTTTGAATACTGTTTTCTAAATCACTTATGACATCCTGAATAGTTTTTTCTCCGGTTTCGAGTTCTTTTATTTTTTCTTCAAGGTGTTCTTTTTTTTCCTTAAACTCCTTCTGTTTTCTTAATGTATTATCTAATCTATGGATTGACTGAGAAATGTTATCAAGTGATGTTGCTTCCAGGTTACATAGACTTAAGGCGCTATTTACACGGTCAAGGTAGGAACGTGCCCTTTCTTCAACATGCTGCAGTTCTTTTTCTGACTCTTCTTTTTTCCTTATCAATTCCTTGACCTTTTTAACCGATTCAATCAGGTCGAAAATTCCGTTTCTGTCGAGATCTGTACTAAACCCGTTATCCCGAAGCCAGCTTTGCCATTTCCTGCATGCCTGCCGGTATTCATCCTTTGCGTCAGAGAGCGCTTTTTCTGCTTCTTCGATAGACTGTTTTCTTGCTTCCATCATATCTGACAGTTGCTTTTTTGATTCATCTAATGCATCACTTGCTGATTTATAATAGACGTAATAGAGGGCGGCAATGGCCAT
>JBHHYW010000096.1:0-8569 GCA_046757745.1 Candidatus Scalindua sp. | reverse complement strand
AAAAAAGGAGTTCAATGTGTTAAAGCGATAAAAATTGATGAAGGTTTGATTGCTGACTATGACCAAAATGGTGTTCCAGTCGGGCTGGAGATAGTATCACCAGCGACAACTTCAGTGCAACAAATAAAAGATGCATTAGAAAAGATGCATGTTGAGCCAATAAGTGAAAATGAACTTGCCCCAATAAATGGAGTTTAAGGGTTAGAGAAAATAACCAGTTATAGGCATTATTTGTAATACCATTTCATTCAACAAATATTTTTACAAACCACTCAAGAAGATATGCAAGATATTCTATATCGATGTATGCTTCAGCGCTGCTGTCTACATGCAATTTACAACTTGCCGGAAATTCTTCATCAGCCTCCCAGAAACACACATATATTGGCACGCAAGGCAATAGATTAAAACCGCTAACATAGTCTGCATTAATTTCACCCTGAACTTCTACTCCTTCAAGCTCTTTGCAACGCTCCTTCAGGCCGTTCATATTACTATTAAATTTCTCTGCAATCTTGGTCTCCGCCTTTTTTTGAAACGCCTTTGAATGAGAAGCTGTGTTAGGAAAGTGTCCCAGAGAAACCCAATCTCCCGTTAAAGGAATGTTTCCTTTTCTGCGAACATAGTCATAGATTATGATCTTTGACCATGAGTCCTGACAATATTGGTTACCTATGAATAAGCCTTCTTTACGCACCTCATACTCATTATTCATCATTTTGAGCCTTATAACTCCCCCGCCGTTCCTGTCATCATAATTCCCGCCAATGGCATCAGAGGCCACTTTTAAGTCAACGTGCTTAATCTCTTCTTCCAATTCTCTGCTTACACGCTTGTAATTATTCTCCATCGTAACTACAGGCTCTTGAGTTAAATCCTCCTCATCTTCATGTATAACATAAGAACACTCCGACATATTACGCTGTGCATTTTTCACCTTCAATGCAAACGCCATGCACGTAGCTTCTCCGCATTCACCACAATTAGTTCCAGGTAGTTTTTTATATATCTCTATCATTAAAATACCTATCTTTACTCAAAGACCATAAAGAAATCAACAAATATGCAATATATACAATCAATCTCCGGTGTAGAATTTATCATGGACATTACGTTTCTTGGTAAGATTGACAATCCGAAACACCTGAAAAACGTTAGAGAGCTTTCTACATTTACTGGACTCGTTCTTGCCGAATTTTCAACAGGTGATCCCACAGGGATACCACGTAAAACATATAATTATGGTTCCAGTTTACTATACTGCCAGAAAAAAAGATAATAATAAATAAGTTTGCGCACCTGTTTTTATTGAACGCTTCGATCATCACCGGCTATTTACCAGTTCGACTACCAGCTTCTGTCTTCCAAATTCCAATGCTCTTTTGTGACTTGGGAACCAGAGGTCAATGTGTTTCCCCTTTATGGCGCCGCCTACATCATCGGCACTGAATATGGTTTTTGGAAAACCTTCAATCTTTAACCTGCTGCCAAGTTTTATAAGCCTTCTGTCTACGGCTACAGTCCCCCATCTTGCCTTTCTGCCTGACGCCGTGACCCCATACCACTTGCTCGACTGGTCTTTGTCACAGCATTTCTTACATGAACAGTAGGCCGTAGCAGTAAAGACCTCTGACTGCATACTGTTAACAAACGGCATGCTGAGCAGGGATATGGCCATTATTACGGTAAAAGGTATTACAGTAGTTCGGATATGCCTAAAAACATTCTTCTTGCTGATTTTCATTTCTATTCACCTCTCTAACCTTTCTGTCCCCCCTCTATACGGGATCTGAAATCAAAAATATTACAATTACCTCAAGCGCCTTCAACCATTTCACCGGTTGAACTGAAGCAGTATTATCCATACCCTCACCCCCAAAAGATGTCCTACCGAAATTTTTTTCTGTAAACCTCAGTTTAGAGAAAGGCTGAGAATAAGGAGAGGGGAAAAAGGAATAAGTAGCAAAATCCCAGTGATAACAGGAAAGCCGCTCAGATGAATCTGTCTCCAACCCTTTTGATTTATACATGTTATGCAAATCTACTTAATGATCAGATCCGCCATTTCATATTTTATAAAATAAATAGGTTGAGATTAAATAAAGAATAGAATATGTTATTAACTTTAAAGTCGATAAGGGTTTTACCAAACTTCTTTATTGAATTTTCAAATTCATAATCAAGGAGGTATTCATGTACGAAAAAAGTATAGCACCCCTGAATAAAGCTGTGGCAGAGGAATTAAGTGGAGTAAATCAGTATATGTATTTTCATTTTCATTGCAGTGATCAAGGATTGGATCTGCTGGCCAATCTTTTCAGGAAAACAGCGATAGAAGAAATGATACATGTTGAACGCCTTGCGGAAAGGATTCTATTTCTTAAAGGTGACGTGGAAATGCGGCCATCAACCAAGACAGAAAAGATTCACGATGTAAAGGATATGTTGACAGAAGCGAAATCCATGGAAGAGAATAGCACTAAACTATATAATGAACTGGCTATAGAATGCGGCTCAAACGCTGACTCTGTTTCAAGAAAGCTTTTCGAAGAACTTGTCATGGATGAGGAACGCCACTTTGGAATATTTGACACCGAATTTCAGAACATGAATAAATTTGGTGAGCAGTATTTAGCTTTGCAATCCATTGAAAGAAGCAAAATAACATCAACACAAACCGGAGAGAACCCGACAAATATATAATAACATAACTATTGATTAGAATACCGTTAGCAATTGCCCAATATAAAGTGGAGCATTATGTAGTTTAGCAAGTGTATAAACCCCGCTTTCGCGGGGATTCCAAACGTTAGCACTGGAATATCCGCCCAGTCGGATCTGTGAACTGCCCACAGGGTCGTCCTCAGGCAACAGGCACGACTTCCGAAAGGAAGGGTACATAACTTCACTTGATATTGAGCGAATACAACCGTTAATAAATTTTCTGAGGAGGAAAAAATGCCTATTTATGATGATATTCTAGCTACAATCGGAAGAACGCCCATTGTAAAGATAAATAAAATACCTGACGAAAATTGCGCAAATATTTTTGCAAAACTGGAAATGTTTAACCCGGCCGGCAGTGTAAAAGACCGTATCGGCCTGGCAATGATACTGGATGCAGAGAAGAAGGGTTTACTGAAACCTGGAGATACAATAGTAGAACCTACATCCGGTAATACCGGGATTGCATTGGTAATGGTTGCCACCGTCAGGGGATACAACACCTTATTTACAATGCCGGAGACTATGAGCCTCGAAAGGCGTGCCCTTCTCAGATATTTTGGAGCGGAGATTGTCCTGACCGAAGGTCCAAAAGGTATGAAAGGCGCCGTTGAAAAGGCAGAAGAGCTTGTTAAAGAAAAAGGCTATTTTCAACCCCAGCAATTTGATAATCCTGCCAATACGCAAATACATCGCGAAACAACCGGCCCTGAAATAGTCGAGGATTTTAAGGGCAAAGACTTACATTATTTTGTGGTAGGCGTCGGAACGGGTGGTACTATAAGCGGAGCCGGTGAGGTGCTTAAGGAGAATTTCAAAGACATAAAAAATATATCTGTAGAGCCGAAAGAGTCTCCGGTCCTGTCCGGAGGTGGCCCTGGACCTCATAAAATCCAGGGAATTGGAGCAGGGTTCGTACCCGGTATCTACAAAAAGGATGTGGTTGATGACGTCCGCCAGGTTTCCAGCGATGAAGCATTCGCCATGGCAAGGCGCCTTGCAAAAGATGAAGGCATCTTCTGCGGTATATCTTCCGGCGCTAATATGCATGTAGCGTTGCAGATAGGCAGAGATGCGGGGCCTGACAAAAATGTGCTGGTAGTATTACCTGACACCGGAGAGCGTTACATATCTACTGATCTATTTAAGGATGTAGAAAAGTAATAAAATGAATAATCCTATAAACAGCAAAGAAAACGAATCCCGTTTGAGCCATATTACAGCAGCGATTAGAGACTCTTACAAAAAGCACGGCGGCATTAAACATCTGGAAGAACCCTGCCTCCCACCTAAAAAGAAGGTTGGGAAGCTGGTAAAATTATTATCGACAATCATGTTCCCGGGTTTTTACGAGGAAGCAACCGGCGGCAAAAACCATCTTGAGGGATATCTTCTTGTCCAATGTTCCAGCGCTCTGGAATGTTTGTCAGATTTAATACAAAAGAGTTTGAGACACGAATGCAAAGAAGGTGTTGGCTGTATCCGTACAGAGGGAGAGTGCTGGGACCACGCTGTTGAAATTTCATATCTTTTACTTGAAAACATCCCTGAAATCAGAGAAGTAATGAATCTTGATATCAAGGCTGCATATGACGGGGACCCTGCTGCAACCAGTTATTATGAGGTAGTACTGAGCTATCCATCCGTTAGGGCAATATTAGTCTATCGTTTAGCACATTTTCTGGAATTGCAAGGGGTGCCTTATATACCCAGAATGATGAGTGAATTCATTCATGAGAAGACAGGGATAGACATTCACCCCGGCGCAAAAATAGGGCCGGGATTCTTTATTGACCATGGAACCGGCGTGGTAATCGGATGCACGTCTGTACTTGGTAAAAATGTTAAATTCTACCAGCATGTCACCCTTGGAGCCCTTAGCTTGTCCAATGTCGATAAACTAAGGAAGGCAAAGAAAAAGAGGCACCCTACAGTCGAGGATGATGTTACCATTTACGCAGGATCTACAATCCTCGGCGGTGATACAGTTATTCAAAAAGGCTCTGTGATAGGTGGGAATGTCTGGTTGACTCGATCGGTTCCACCATATACAACTGTAACGTTTGATTCACCTTATCTTATCTTTAAGCGTAAAGACAAGAAGGTTGAGAAATATGTAATAGACTATCAGATTTGAAGCTCATCTTATTTCACCTGTTCTGCTTTCCCTTTTCCCTGGCAGGTTGCTGGCGAAATGGTCTCTTTCCCTTACGGCGGGTGTTTCGTTTTTGATGTGTTCTGCTTACTTTAAGCGGATCTTCTCCGATCCAGCATGGAGTTATCTTTTTTTTGTGAATAAGATCGCGAAGGGCTGGGATATCATTTTTAGTTACAAAAGTAAAAGCCTTCCCCTGTTTCCCCATGCGTCCGGTACGTCCGGTACGATGTGTATACTGCTCATTGCCTCTTGGATAATTCCAATTAACTACATGCGAAACATGTGAGAAATCAAGCCCTCTTCCGGCAACATCACTGGCAATAAGGTAACGTACCTTTCTTTGCTTGAACCGCCTGAAGATCGTAGAACGTTTATCCTGGCTTAGTCCCGCATGCATATACTCAATATCTTTAAAATCTTTCCGCATGTCAAGAAACAGCTTATCGACCATGTGGCGGGCGTTACAAAAAATTAGCGCCTGTTCAACGTCCTCCTCCTTAAGATACTTTATGAGTTCTGTCAGTTTGTGTTTTGGGTGGAGATAATCAAAATAATGCTCAATACTTTCCGGCGCCGCTCTCTCTGTAATAAGGGAGATATGCCGTGGGTCGTGCAGGCAGTCGTGAGCAAGTGTTTTGATATCGTCAGGCATCGTAGCGGAGAAAAGGAGCGTCTGATGTTTATGCAGTATACATGACATGATAAATTCAATATCTTCAAGAAATCCGACCTTTAAAAGTTCATCCGCCTCATCAAGGATAGCACATTTTACATGCGAGAAAGAGATTACCCCACCGTACAAATAATCAAGCAGTCTGCCAGGAGTTGCGACCAGAATATGTACTTCATGTTTAAGCTGGGCGATCTCTATTTCTTTATCAAAACCGCCGTACACCGCAAAAGGAACGATCCTGGTCTTTGCCGCTATCTTATGGACCTCAGCTACATACTGAATACACAATTCACGTGTTGGAACAATCACGAGCCCCTGAATGGCGTTAAGTTCAGTATCAACTTTCTGAATTAGCGGGATTACACAAGCGGCCGTCTTTCCCGATCCGGTCTCAGCCAGAGCACAGAGATCTTGTCCCGCTAAAATAATCTGATACGTCTCCTCCTGGATAGGTGTCATTTCGTCGTATCCCATCTTCTTAAGTGTTCCAAGAATTGTTGAAGGAATATCAAGTTCACTGAATTTCACGTATTCTTTATCTCACTTTCCATAGTTATAAATCGCTCAATATTAGATAATAATAAATATTAGTCACTCATGTCAACATCATATGAATGAAGCAATCCGCCGGGAATGTCTCTTATTAACCTATGCACAGTTAATTCGTCGAATCGTCCCTTTGTTGATGCTTGAGCCAAAACCCCTCTGCCATTCCGCCGATTGCCCCCAGAACAAGTTCCTCTACTGCAAGAGAAGGACGTTCTGTCTCAGCTTGCCGACCTTGATTTAATTCTTCAATGAAATAATTTTTATTTACATGCAAGATATGAGTATTCTTTTTCAGAAAATCAGTAGCAATGTCTCCTATTGACTCCATGAACTTTTCTTTATTGTTAAGGTCATCTAAAGATGTACACTGTTTTGTAAATTTTTGTACGCTGTTATTAAGAAGGTCCCCGATCATTTCCGTAAAAGTTTGATATGTTTTCTGTTCTTCTCCCATTGAAACAGTAAACTTTCTTCCTTCTTCCGGGAAAGCAACTTTATTAAATACCTGAACCAGTAAATCTCCAATATCGATTTTAAGTCCTGCCTCTTCAATTTTATTTCTAACAAGCTTAAGTACCGTCTTTGTTATATCAGGTGGAAGTATTTCTTTCAGCCTATGCTTAAGGTTTTGTATGTGTTCAGGCAAAAGATCATCGATAGACTTGCCGGAGTCCTCTTCATAGCTTGAGGAAAGCCTGGCTGCAAGCCCAAGAGTCTGCTGTGCTATCGAAAATCCAATCCTATAGAGTGTCGCGTGGTTTTTTGAATATTTCTTATTGAGGTATTCGTAAACCATTACTGCCATGTATTTTGAATCAAGACTTTTGTCTCCTTCAGGATCATAATCGTCTAATACCTTCAGTAATTCATCACAACAATCATATTCTTCACGAATTTGCTTTGTGGTTAGCTTCCCGTGAATACCGTACCACATTAAATAATTTGTTCCCACATTAGTGGACAGCTCTAATATTATCTGTAAGTCTGAATCGCTAATGTCTTTCATTTCTTTTTCTTTCTCTTTCTTTTGTGCAGGCAAAATTGGCAGGTATATCCTATCTTAAAGCATCTTTTACGCCATTCCAAACTTCAGGTGTTTCCATACAGAGCGACATCTTAACATCTCTGGTTATCTCTCTGATCACCTTCCCTATCTCTCTGTATACTTCAACCCTGATTGGCCTGAAGTAACGGTGTTTTCCATCAATACACGGTACAAATTCACCTAGCAAGAGATTTGTCTCTGGATTTCTGTCCCTTATTACCCTGGTCAGAGACGGAAGATATCTAAAACCGCCAAGGCTTACGAACTTGATCTTCGTAATATCTAATCTATCAAAAAGCATCCCCAGCATGGTCTTATAATTGTTGAACCAGTCTTCACACAATATTATGGGATCCAGACATATTCCGACATTATAACCTACCCTTTGCACCTCTTCTGCCGCCCTTACACGTTTCTCCGATGACGGCGTCTTGTGCTCATAAGCATCAACAATCAGCTGAGGGCTGAATGTCCATGAGATCACAATGTTATCTGTCCCCGGTATAGTCAACAGGTTTTCTATTGTAGTGGTTTTTGTTCTGAGTTCCAGTCTTGCATCTGGATATTCTGAAAACAGAGGAATAAGTTTGCGGGACAGGCCGGTAAGATCATCGAAGGCCAGGGCATCACACAGCTCACCGGCATGAAATACTGTTTTCGTATCACCTGCGGCCAGCAAAACATCTTTGATTGCAGTCAGGATTTCATCATGATTTATAAATACCGTGGGTACGGCATTATCAAAGTAACTTTGAAGAAAACAATACTCACAGTCCAGATTGCAATTATTCCCATGGCTGATAAAATATTCAGTATTCCCGGTTATACCGTCTCTACACCTGAATTCCTTAACAACCCCCCCCTTTTTCCTGGCTATTGCCAGGCACTCTTTGCTTTCTATATAAACATCATCAGTTGTATTTCCCTCAATTCTGATGTTCCTGTAATCATCTATGTACTCTACAGTCACGTCAGGCAGTTTATTAATTATCTGTTTTGTAACAGATGAATTAACAACTCCTTTTTCTATGAATATCTTTTTTGGTTGATGTGTGTTCATGCTATTTATATTACTAATCCTCACACGAAGTCACAAAGAACACAATTTATAAATTAAATTTAAGGATTTAGGAATTATGGAATTCAGGTATTAAAGAATATGGTTCACCGCTCATTGCTAATGGTTTTTGGTTTTATGTCTCTGGCTGTTTTTTCATTCTCTCTGTGATCTCTGCGGCTTTGCGTGAGAACCTCTTTTTCCTTGCCATACCCTCCGCCACCCGGGGTGCATATACTTATGATATCTCCTTTTTCGACATTAACAGTAGTCTTAGATGGCAAATTTTGTTTTTTCCCCCTTGAAATTAATATGTTCTTGCCAACCCGGCCTTTTTTGCCGCTCCTGAGACCGTATGGCGAA
>JBHHYW010000095.1:0-8598 GCA_046757745.1 Candidatus Scalindua sp. | reverse complement strand
GCTTGAATATTCAAAGACTCTCTGACTGGCAAGATTTATCGATGTAATGTTTAACCCCTTATCCGCCGTAAATACCACGTCAATCATATTATCGATCAATGTCTTGTATCTTAACTCAGATACCCTTAATTTATCCTCAACTTCTTCTTTTTCTCTCTTTAACCGAAGCTCCTGCACCACTCTATCCACAATTGAAGGTAATCTCTTCAAGTAACCTTCTTCCTTGGCAACATAATCACAAGCGCCAATCTTCATCGCTTCTACTGCAATGTTTTCATCACCAAATGCTGTTACCATTATGACTGGATAGTTATTTTCTTTGCAGCTTAGACACCTCAACACTTCTAACCCATTCATGTCAGAAAGGCTATAATCAATAATTATTGCATCAAAAGTTTCCTTTGATAATTTATGAATACATTCTTCACCGGTACAGGCAAACGCCACCTCCACATTCCGCTTCTGCTGTTTCAGAGCATCTTCCATTAAAATCTGATGATCTTCGTTGTCATCTACAATTAATATATTTAATCGATTGATACTCACTGCAAACATCTCCTCCTGTCACTGATTTATCTATTTACGGCTACAACTTTGAAATTCCTGGATATTAATTATGTATCGGTAATGCACATGTTCTTAACCAATATTCCTTCAAGACTTTCATCTTTTCAACAAATCTTTCATAAGAAATAGGCTTGGTTATAAAACTGTTTACTCCGTGCCTGTACCCTTCAGCAATAACCCTTATCTCTGAAGTTGTTGAAAAAATAACTACAGGAATTGAGCAATACTTTGGATTCTTCTTTAGAAATTTGAGTACACCCATCCCGTCAATCTTAGGCAGCTTAAGGTCTAATATTATTAAGCCAACCTCATCCTGCATCTCCTCAACAGTGTTTACATATCCTTCCTGAAAGTAGTCTATGGCCTCCTGCCCATTTTTTAGCAGGATTATCTCCTTTCTAATACCATTCGTCTCTAGTACTTCAGTGATTAAGTCTGCATGATCAATATCATCTTCAACAAGTAGAATCTTTAACTCCTTCAAAATGTTCCCCTTTCATTGGTATCGTAAAATAAAACTTTGAACCCTTTCCACCATTGACAGAGCTTTCTACCCATACTTTACCATTGTGTAATTCAATAATCTTCTTAACAATAGCAAGCCCAACACCTGTCCCCTCTACCTCAATATCATTAAGTCTTCTGAATATCTTGAAAATCTGCTCACAGTACTCCTCTCGAATACCGATACCGGTATCTTCAACAAAAAACTTATAGTAACAGTCATCCTTATCACATCCAATTCTAATCCGCTTTGGCTCCCCGTTCATAAATTTAATTGCATTAGTAATCAGATTTGAGAATACATCCATCAACCTTTCTCTATCACACAGTACAGTAGGCAAATCCTCCTGGATAGAAATATGAATATTGCCGGTTTTTATCCTGTTTTCCAGTGAGTTTAACACATCCTTAACTATATCTCCAATATTATTATTTCTGAAATTATATGATACTCTCCCAACCTTTAAGACTTCCAAGATCTCGTGAATCTTCTGAGACATCTTCGTTGTATTTGATCTGATCCTTTCTATTCTATACCTTCCCTTATCACCAATTGCATCTCTATTATCCATGGATATTTTCGAAGCATAACCCTCAATGGCAAATAGAGGCTCTTTCAGATCATGTGAAACTATATAAACAAAATCCTCCAACTCCCTGTTCGCAATAACTAATTCGTTCGCTTTCTTAATCAGTTGCCTCTCCACATTTTTTTGAGATGTAATATCCTTCGCCATATGCACAACACCATATATCTCCTTGTTTTCATCTAAAAGTGGATATGTCGACACAAAAAAAATCCCTCCCATATGCGGATCATCCACCTCCTCACACTCCGGTTGCAGGCTTGTAATGGTTCTCTCCAGCGGGCAACTATACCACGGGTTTTCAGCGCCATGAAATATCTCGTGGCACCTTGTTTCAGACAACTGTTTCTTGTCAAAATTGAACTTTTCAAAAAAGGCTTTGTTTGCCATTATAATCCTGAAATCTTTATCATGAATAGTGATTATATCTGTAATTGCATCAAAGGTCTTCTGCCACTCATCTCTACCACGTTTTACCTGTAAGAAAAGGTGATTGCTTTTGTCGTCTGATTCCCTGAGTTTGTTCATCATCAAATTAAACGATTCACATAGCTCTTTTATTTCATCATTCCTCTTACCAATTGTTATTGGATGTTCTAAATCGCCATCTGCTATCCTCCTCGTACCCCTTATCAGTTTATTTACAATTGCGTTTATATTACCAGAGATGACAAAAGCAAATATAAATACAAGAAAGATTGCACCTCCTCCTGAGATTATAAAGATATACTTAATCCTTGCTAGTGGCAAAAAGGCATCTTTAATGTTTTTCTCCGACAGAATTACCCAGTTCGTTTCCGGCACGTACATCGCCGAACCCAGCACCCGCACACCTCTATAATTTTCATATACCCCAAGTACCTCGCCTTTTGAGGCTAACACATCACAAACGTGCTCCGTATCTATTATCCGGTCAAGGGCAACACTCTTGTTATCAGCGTTTGAACTCGCTATCATCAACTTGTTACCATTTACAATGTATTCCTCACCACCATGACCGCCAGACCCTCTTTTTGCAACACCTATTATATCTTGTAGAATGCCGCCTTTCACTTTAGTCACCAGAACTCCTAATGGTCTATGTAAGATTTTGTCTGTCAGCATCACAGAGAATACTAATTGTAATTCCTCGGTATTTTCCTCCCTTTTAATAGCATCCGCAAAATATGAACCTTGTTGTTCCTGTGAAAGGAATGGGCCCCTGAAGTAATCTTCCTGTGATTTGTCTGTGCCTGTTTGTTCAGGTGAGGTTGAAGCAATAACCTCACCCTTGTTGTCGAGAACCTCTATCCCAAGGATATCAGGGTCCAGGCCCTTTTTGTTTATTATGAGGTGTGTATTTAACTTTTCACAAATCTGTGGGTATTCGGAAGGAAAGGAATAAATCCGTTCAACACAGTCCCTGATAAAGCCATCTGAACTGAAATCTACGACCCTGAATCTTCTTTTGGTAAGAAGGAGGTGTAATTTATCATTATGATTATATACCGCTGTACGTAATTGATTTAATACTTCATCCTTTGTTCTGTCATAAACATATTTGTAGACGATTACACCTGCTATGCTGAGTGGCAGGATTGATATCAGTAGAAAAAAGCTGAAAAGTTTATTGCCAAACTTTGTGAACTTCATTTCTTATTATTTTTTTAAGCCTAAACTGTCAAGCGATATAGCAATGCTTATCCCGCCACGAAGATCTCCCTCTTTGTAACCGTATGCCTGGTCCTCCGGATACATCCTCTTCAAAAACTGTCTTATTGCCGGAGGAACCTTTTCTCTTTCACCATGGCAATCCAAACATGCTCTCTCAACATAAATCGGTTTCATATATCTATAGGTTTTCTTGTCATCAACCTCAATGACTTCACCAAAACCGACGCCTTTCGAAGGTTGTGCTAATTCCAGTTTCTTTAATACTTTTCTTTCCCATTCATCCGGTGCATTAGAGGGATTTCGCAGTTTCAGGCTTGTCTGTTTTAATTTATGCCCGGTAATGAGGCTGAAGTCATTTGCTATCTGTGATCCCACCACAGCAGGCACAAAGCCTTTAAAGTAATAGTTTCCTGATACCGGATCTCTATTTATAAGCTCCTGGTTTTTTGCTATTACACTCCTTGTGGCAATCAACATGTCAATGGCTGTATCTGCCAGACTCCTCAGACATTCCAGCCGTTTATCTCCTATACTTTCATCCGGCACGAGTGGTTCTCCGGGGCGAACACCACCCTGATCAGCAAAACTAACCTTGCCAACACTCCATATTGAACTAACAATGAGAATTGATAATATTAATTTAAGTAACTCAATACGCAAATTGTTTTCCTCTCTTTCGTCATTTCTAAATGCCAAAACAACATCTCCATAATAAAGACTTTATCTGTTCAATATCCATCACTATAAACATTTTATGATATATTCGAAATGGCTTGATTACAAGCAGAATAATCACTCATCCTTTAACCATTCCTTGAACTTGTATTCAATCTTTCGCGTTGAAATACCAAGTATCTTTGCAGCTTTAGATTTACTACCATTAGTTGTCTGAAGAGTTTCCATGATAACCTTCTTCTCTATCTCCTTCATAGTTGCTCCCGATGGAACGCGAAAGGTTTCTTTTCTGGATTTCTTAGTATTTACATTAATGTTCGAAGGAAGATTGTCTGGCTCTACATACTCATTCTTTGCCATAACCACAGCTCTTTCGATTGTATTTTCAAGTTCTCTGACATTACCGGGCCAGTCGTAACTATTCAGCAACTTTGTGCTCTGTGGAGTAAAACCCTTGACATTTCTTTTGTTCTTTTTTGAATATTTTATAAGAAAATTATCGATCAGCAATCCGATATCTTCCTTCCTCTCTCTTAATGACGGGAGTTTCAGGTTAATAACATTTAACCTGTAGTATAAATCTTCCCTGAATCTCCCCTCTTTGATTTCTTTCTCCAGGTCTTTATTTGTTGCTGCAATTATTCTAACATCTGATTCAAGGGTTTTCTCACCACCGACTCTTTCAAATTTCCCGGTTTCAAGCACCCTTAACAGTTTTATTTGAACATGCGAATTCATCTCTCCAACTTCATCAAGAAAGAGACTACCGCCATCGGCCAATTCAAACCTGCCCCGTCTCAGACTTATCGCCCCGGTAAAAGCGCCCTTTTCGTGCCCAAAGAGTTCGCTTTCCAATACACCTTCAGATAATGAAGCACAATGAAGTGTTATAAATGGTTTGTCATTTCTGTCACTATTGTAATGGATAGCATTTGCAATAAGCTCCTTTCCAGTCCCGGTCTCGCCATATATCAATACAGTAGCCAGCGTTGGAGCAATCTCTGTAATTGTCTTGAAGACATCCTGCATTTCAGGTGTATTACCAATAATCCCAGCGAAACTATATTTATCATTTAATTTCTGTCTCAATTCCTTGTTCTGTAATATCAAGAATCTTTTCTCCCATATCTTTTTAAGTATCAATTCTAATTCCTCAATATTTACAGGCTTGGTCAGGTAGTCATCTGCGCCCTTTTTCATCGCATCAATAGCAGTCTGTATAGAACTAAATGCCGTTATCATAACGACCGCAACATCAATATTATTCTTCTTAACTTTTTCAATAATGGAAAAACCACTGATATCAGGTAACTTCATATCTGTAATTACTATATCAAAGTGCTCGGCAGCTATTAAATTCAATGCTTCTTTACCTGTATACACACAACTTGTATCATATCCGTCCTGCAAAAGAATCTTTCTCAGGCCGTTGGCTGCATTTTTATCATCATCTACTAATAATATTTCTGGTTTCTCCATGATTTTTTTAAGACAAAGGTAATTCGATTATAAATTCCGCACCTCTATTTAGTTTATTAAACTTTATATTGCCCCCATGAGCCTGAATAATATTTTTTGTAATGGCCAGGCCCACACCTGTTCCTCCGCTCTTTGTAGAATGAAAAAGGTCGAAAATCTTGTCATGCTGCTCACTGGGTATTCCAGGCCCTGTATCTTTTATAGTTATATTTAAATAACCATCGTCATTTGAAGTGATTATATTTATTTCCCCTCCTCCAGTCATTACTTCTATAGCATTTATTATTATATTAAGCAGCGCCTGCTTGAGTTTGTCCCTGTCTACTGAGATTTGTGGAGAGTCTTTTAATACCCTTAAATATATTTTAATCCCATTTAGGTCTGCATGCGGATTGATCAGGGCAAGCAGTTCATTAAGTATTTTAACAATGTCTTCTTTCTTCCGTTTTAAATCACCGGATTTTGAGAAACTTAAACAATCCTTTGTCAATTTATTCAATCTTTCAATCTCTTCCTTAACCACCTTTACAACCTCGTGGAGCTCCTTCGTAGATCTCAACTCATGTTTATCGATCTCTCTTTCCAACAATGACATCTGTATATTAATAGCATTTAAAGGGTTTTTGATCTCGTGTGCCAGTTCATTGCTATATTGACCAAGCGTTGAAAGGGTTTTGGCCCTTACAAATTCTTCATTAAACATTTTCTCCTCTGTTATATCACGCATAACCCCTACTACATATTCAATTTCATCATTCCAACTCTTTATTATAGAGTAATTTGTTATAACCCACTTTTTCTTCCCGTCTTTAGTCTTGATAAGGTATTCGCGCGCAATCCTAGTGCGTCTTTCTTCAAAAAGGTCAAGTCCCGGACATATAGTCAGACACAAGCCGTCTGAGGAGTGACAATTAAATATATCGAGACAGGTATAATCATTCTTTATGATTTCTTCTTTAGTAATACCCACAATCCTTTCGCAAGCGGGATTGAACAATACTATCTTTCTATCTTTATCAAATATAAATACACCATCATTGAGGTATTGTAATGCGATATCCTGTATATTCTGATCATTAATCATGTTTAACCTCAACCCTCACTTTAAAAAAAGTCGGCCTTAATAAACTCCCTGTTCATACGGGCTATGTTTTCAATAGTTATCTCCTTGGGACACTCTTTTTCACACTCTGTCTCATTGGCACAGTTTCCAAATCCCAACTCATCCATTTTGCCTATCATTGCAAGCGCCCGTCTCTTCGCCTCTGGCAGTCCCTGAGGAAGCAGGGTATACTGAGAAATCTTTGCGCCAACGAAAAGCATGGCGGATGCATTGGGGCATGCGGCAACACAAGCTCCACAGCCTATGCAGGCTGCAGCATCCATTGCCTTTTCGGCTGCCTCCTGAGGAACAGGTATAGCGTTTCCATCAGGTGCACCACCGGTATTAACCGATATATAACCACCTGCTTGAATGATTTCATCAAATGCACTTCTGTCAACAACAAGGTCCTTTACTACCTTAAAAGCCCTTGAACGCCACGGTTCAATCACCACCGTATCTCGGTTGGAGAAATGACGCATATGCAGTTGACAGAGCGTTGTCCCTTTTTCCGGGCCATGAGCACGGCCGTTTACCACGGCGCCGCACGCACCGCAGATACCTTCCCTGCAGTCATGATCAAACGCTATGGGATCTTTACCTGAAAGGATCATTTCTTCATTGACAATATCAAGCATCTCAAGAAACGACATGTCCGTTGATACGTTCCTTGCCTTGTATGTCTCAAACCGTCCCTTAACATCATGACCCTTCTGACGCCAGACTTTTAATCTAAGGTTTATACAATTTTTTTCACTGGTTTTTGTCACTTGTAGCTCCTTTGCGTCAATTCAACATTTTCAAATGTCAGAGATTCCTTGTGGAATACAGGATCACTGCCCTCCCCTCCATATTCCCAGGCTGAAACATGACAGAAATTCTCATCATCGCGGAGGGCTTCGTTTTCTGTTGTCTGAAAGGCTTCATTAAAATGACAACCACACGACTCTTTTCTTTCAAGGGCGTCTATCAGTATGAGTTCTCCAAATTCCAGGAAATCTGCAACTCGCCCGGCCTTCTCAAGGCTCTGGTTGAATTCCTCTCCAGACCCTCCCACCAGGACATTTTGCCAGAACTCAGAACGGAGATCTGCCACAAGCCCCCTTGCCTTTCTAAGCCCCTCTTCACCCCTCGTCATACCGCAATACTCCCAGAGGGTATGCCCCAGTTTCCTGTGAAAATCGTCTACTGTCCTTTTACCTCCTACAGAAAGGAGTTTTTTAATACGCGTTTCTACCTGCTTAGAAGATTTGTTAAATACACTATGGTCTTCTCTTACTGTATCAAGAGAAGCCCGAGCAAGATAGTCGCCTATTGTATAAGGTATAATAAAATATCCATCGGCAAGTCCCTGCATCAATGCACTCGCTCCAAGACGATTTGATCCGTGATCAGAGAAATTCGCCTCTCCCAGTACAAAAAGACCTGGAATTACACTCATCAGGTTATAATCTACCCAGAGGCCTCCCATGGTGTAATGGACAGCAGGATAGATCATCATGGGTGTCTCATAAGGATTCTGTGCCGTTATCTTTTCATACATCTCGAAAAGATTGCCGTATTTTTTTGTAATAACATCACGTCCGTCACTTTTGATGGCGTCAGCAAAATCAAGGTATACTGCAAGTTTCGTATCCCCCACACCCTTGCCCATATCACTCTGCACCTTAGCGTTCCTGGATGCCACATCCCTTGGTACCAGATTTCCGAAACCAGGATATTTATCTTCAAGATAATAATCCCTTTCAGTTTCCGGAATCTGATTAGGCAGCCTCTTGTCTCCCGGATTTTTGGGAACCCATACCCGTCCGTCATTTCTAAGACTTTCACTCATAAGTGTCAATTTGGACTGATATGTGCCATGAACAGGAATGCAGGTTGGATGAATCTGTATAAAACATGGATTCGCAAATAAAGCACCTTTTCTATATGACGCAAAGGCTGCAGAAACATTTGATCCCATGGCATTTGTTGATAGATAGAATGCATTTCCGTAACCTCCGCTTGCCAACACAACAGCATCAGCCGCAT
>JBHHYW010000094.1:0-8601 GCA_046757745.1 Candidatus Scalindua sp. | reverse complement strand
CCTTATATAAAGTATTATCAAATAATATTTCACCATCTTCAATATCCGGGCACTCTTCCAGCACAGGTTTATAGCCAAACTCGCTACCACGCTGGAGCGTGGGAACGATTGAATCTGCCCGGCTGACAGCCAAATCATTATCAATGGCGAATGACAGATTAATCATTTCCATCATTATGGAAGCACAAATTAGTCCAGTAATTATGGGGATATTTTTTGTCTTCATGACAATATCCTTTAAAAAACCTAAACTTCCTGATTGTGTTAGATTCCATGCGTATCTTTAAGTTTGTCAAGTAGCTGAACATGATATTTTATAAATCAATGTCCATAGCTAAATAATTACATTAACTCTTATATTACTTCTGTTGCTTTATTAATAGTATTATCGGTACAACCTGAGATAACATTTATCAATAAAGCTGTAAATATTTATAATTTTGTTTTAAAAGTAGCCGCTAAAACCATGCCTAAAACTATTTATATCTACAAGATTTAGCCGCTCAAAAGAATCTCATGGTAAGCACTTTTATGATTAAGGCTTATGTAAGTAGAATTGGAGAAATATTCACAATGTTTTTCTTTGTCATTTGTCAATTAATTACTTTGCATATATTTTCAACATGTTGGCGGGAAAAGTTTTCTTTGCGGGAAAGATTTGGAGGGAAGAGGTTTTACTGGAGTCCTTATTTTATGGTGTTAGAAATATCGGCAAGATCAACAATGCCGGAGGTAGATGCTATCTTGTTTTCTTCTTTAATTTTTTTAAATACTTCCTCTCTGTATATTGTTATGTCTTTTGGAGCATTTATACCTATTTTAATATTGTTTTTATTAATCTCGACAACAGATAGTTGTACATTTTCTTCAATTATTATGCTTTCGCCTAACTTCCTTGTTAGTATGAGCATTTGTTACGTTCCTGGTTATATGCCTGTACTTCCTTGTTGAAAATACCTAACCCGAACGAGTCGGAATTATAATATTGAGGAATTGAGGTATTAAAGAATTGAGGAATTGAATAATTCCTGTCTGTCCGCCAGTTTGTTAGGCGGGAGTCCCTAAATTCTTAAATTCCCAAATCGTAAATTGAAATTTTTGCAAAAACTTGTGCTGAACTTGATTCAGTAATGGCCAAGAAAATTTTATAAAGGAACTAATTTGTATTATCCATTATATAATAATGTACCGGATACTTATCGTCGTATAGGACAAGTTGTTTTGCTACCTTATTTACAGGGTTATAAATAATCGGGGCGCGCAAATTCGTCCTGATCGATGACAAGACCTGTGGTACAACCATGAGTGTCATAATAAGAATATCATTAATATCCTTCAGCCGAATATCATCAAGATCATGACTCTGTAGTTTGATAGAATAATCCTCGTTAATAGTGAACGGAGATATAACTGGAAATGCCAGTCCTGGATTATTGACAGATTGTAACCAGAATGTAGGGAATATAGATTCCTTCTCCACTAGAAGATATTGCGTACAATCGTCAAAACCTAAAATAGGCTTTGTGAAGTGGATAACTTCCTCCTCTTTAACTTTAATTTCACCAAACAAATGTGTTTTTAATAACATGTCTCTCAACAGTAGACCCCAATAGATAGATGTTATTTATTGCCATCTTCCGCCAAAATCTACACCTTTAAAAAATGTTGTAAAATTTAATCCTCTGTCTTACCCTGATTAAGATTGAGGTAAAGTAAGCATCTCTCTCTTGCCCTCTCGGTTTTTTGCTGGGATAAATTACTATAAATAATCCAGTATGGATGTATTGAATATCACGGAACCGGAGGCCAGCGACGCCTGATAGATATTTTCCTGTTCTTTAAGTTTTAAAACCAATTCGGTTATATCAGCGTCTTCGGTTGATGCTAATATTTCATTGAGCGTAAGTTTTGTATCCGTAATCCTGTTACCGGTAATTTCCAGGGTGTTGGCAACACCTCCTGATTTCGCCATTGAGTTCAGTACACTAGTATGTGCCTTATCTAAGTTATTTAATTCATTTTGTGCCGATGTAGCCGTTCCGTTTGCAAAGTCGTTCCGTATATTGATGATTGAACTAAAGAGTTTATTGTCAACAAAGACTTCATTGCCTGTCTGGTTAACTTGTACTGTGGCGCTTGCGCCTATCTTGTATTCTATTTTTTCACGGTTTCCTTTATAGGTGATTGCGGATATATCTCCACTTGAGTTGCGTGTGGCCACAAATGGAACGGTTTTCGTCGCTGTTCCCGCAAAGATGTAACGGCCAGAACGTGTGGAATTCGCATCCTGTAATATTGATTCCGCGAGTTGGTTTATTTCGGTTGCAATTACTTTTCTTCCTGTAGAGTCAGTCGTACTGTTGATTCCCTGCATTGTTAGTTCTTGTATCCTTACCAATATATCTGCAGTATTCTGTAAAGTTGATGAGTTAAAATTTAATGATTGTGTTGCAGTCTGAACATTTGAGGCATATTGGTCCAGCCTGAATACTTCCGACCGGATGTTCAGTATCCTTCTTGCACCTGCAGGCGCATCTGAAGGGCGGTTAACTTTCTTGCCGGTTGAAATCTGCTCCTGGAGTTTACTCAGGTTAGACGTACTCCGTTGAACATTAAAGAGTGTAGAATTTATGATAGTTTCAAGGTTTACTCTGGTAGTCATATTTGTCTCTTAATAAAAACATTTTGATCATTACTGAATCAAGTTCAGCACAAGTTTTGGCAAAAAATTAAAATTTAAGAATTTAGAAATTGGGGAATTCAGGAATTCCCTAATCCCTCAATTTTATAATCCCGACACATTTGGGTCAGGACCCTTTTTATTATATTTGCATCAGAATTTTGCTCATCTCATTTATGACAGAAATAAATCTTGCTGAAGCCTGAAAGGCCTGTTGGAATCTGACGGTATTTATCATTTCTTCTTCTATAGATACTCCGGCTATCTCCTGGCGGCGATTCTCTAAATTAGTAAGTAATGTATTAAAACTTTCTTTCTCACTGGCTTTTTCTGCTGTTTCAATTCCCAATCGAGCTACTGTACTATGCAGGAAATCACTGAAAGTCGCGCTATTTGTAGATGCGGTATTTTGTAAATTAAGCAGCCTGAGTGCATTTGTGTTGTCTCCCTGTGAGGCGGTGGCGGCGGCAGCTATTCGTGTTACGTCATCTTTGATATACTGTGATACCGCAATAGTTGAAGCATCTTTGCCTGTAAAGAATGTGTTTATGCCTAAAGCCGTGAGCATGTTGCTGGTATCAGGGTCATTAGTGACGTCGAACGTTAGTTTCTGATTCACAGCTATTGCGCCGCTGCCAAAGCTTATGGATACACCATCAGCTATCTGCAAGACGTTACCGGCAGTATATGTTGATCCGACATCCAGGTCTGCTACAACGGCTCCTGAAGCATCTGTTACCCTTATCACGGCAGAACCGGTTCCAATAGAGCCGGTTCCGGCGTTCTGTACATTAAGCGTGTAAATATCATTGTCATTACCGCTATAATTTCCTGAAAGCGTGGCTGCGGAGGCCCCTATACTGCCGGGATCGGTATCCAATGCCTTTGTAAAACTATATTTATAGCCGCTATCAGAGGTGATGGTTAAAAGATTGCTGCTGACACTTGCATTGAGGTTTGTAATACCACCAAGCTTTGTTGCCAATGAATTAAGAGTTTCATCTGCAGCGATACTTATGCTGGTCTTTGTAATAGCGCCTGTGGAATCATTCGTTATGGTTACGTATAGACTGCCATCTGTTGTGTCGGTAGATATAGATGTGGCATCGGTATATGTTCCACTAATAGTCAATTGAGTATCACTATCAACAGATACTACCTTATACCGGTTTCCGTCGTTGAGTTTAATCCAGTCATTAGCTTTTACATTGCTTGTGAATGAAGTCCCTACTCCAGTGACGGTAGATCCTGCACTCGTTATTGTGCCTGTTGTATATGTTTTAACTGAAGGTGCAAATGGAAGTCCTGTGCTGGCCAGTGAGCCTGTAGCGCTGTTAACCGCATTTGTACTGGTTAAAGAGGTAAAACCTCCACTTAATCCTACACCCTCACTGTGGACATTATTTATTTCCTTGATAAAACTGGCAGCCAGTATATCCAAATCCTGCATATATTTAGGGATAGTTGTATTCTGCATGTCCAACAGCGCCCTTAGCTCACCACTTGTCATGCTGCCTGTTGATAATCCCTGTATTTTGGTGACTCCATCTCCGGCAGCTTTTGAAGTAATTGCTTTCGTACTATTTCCAGTTACGACCAAACTACCGCCAATCAGGACATCAATAGAACTGCTGTTACTATTGGTTATTACTTTGGTGTTTGCCAGTCTGCTTAGTTTCTTTATGAGATAATCTCTCTTATCCAACAAATCATTTGCATTACTATTGGTGGTGCCTGCTTCGACTTCAACTATTCTTTTGTTTAAGAGTGCAATTTCACCTGTTATACTGTTTAACTCGGACACCTTTGTTTCTATCCTTTTGCTGATATCTATTTTTAGATCTCTAAATTGGTTATTCAGGGAATTAAAGCCGTCATTGACCAGGCTCAAAGAATCTTGTAATAGCTGAAATCGTGTACTGGTAAGTTCGGGATCTGTGGATAATTGCTGCATACTCCCGAAAAAGTTTTCTAGCCTGTTGTTTAAGCTGGATTGAGACAGTTCATTAAATATGGATTCCATGAACTGAAAGGTGTCATCTCCTACTTCTGCACTACCAAGTAAAGATGTGAAGCCGTTTATTTGAGAGTCCAGTAGATCGTCTTTTATTCTCTGTATTTGTTGCATTGATACTCCGGCTCCGATAGGACCGGCTGGAGAAGTGTCCGGTGCATTTGCAACAAGTGAAACTACTTGCCTGTTATATCCGGGAGTATTTACGTTGGCAATATTGTGTCCTATAGTTTGCAGGGCACGTTGTGCGGCCAGTAGTCCGCTTAATCCGATTGACAAATCTGTTGACGCCATTTTATTACCTTGTATATCAGGTTTAACTGAAAAATTTAAGCGCTTATTTCAAATAACATTCTTTTAAGTTCAGGCTCCTTCAATTTGCCTGATTGCTGATAAGTAGAGTCGTTAAGCGACTCGGAGCATATTGATTTTATAAGATTATTTATATATTCAAGTGAATATTTTGTAAGTGATGTGTTGATCTTGTTAATTGCCTCAACTTCTGAAATCACTTCGATAATAACGTCATACTGTTCCTTTAGTTTGCTTCTATAAGGTTCTCTAATCTGCTCTATGAGATCACTAAGCTTTATAGAATCGGCATTATTTCCCAGTGTCTGATTTATTGAATGCAGGATGTACCTTCTTTTCTCTTCAGTAAGAAGAACCCTTTCTGCCAGGTTACGTTCCTGGTAAATGATTGACTCGAGTTTGTCTATATCTCCGGAGATTATCTGTTCCTTCTTTTCCTGTGCAGTATGGAGTATGTCTCTGTACGTATTAATCATTTTGTCTAACGTTTCAGAAAGGTTCTGTAGCAGATTTTCCAAGATATTCTACCCCATTTATAAGGTTAAGATTTTTTCTGTTCTCTACTGAGTTGTTGATAAAGCACTTTTGCTATACCCATACCGCCATTTTTTGCCATCTCTTCTGAAAGTGAAGAGTGCATGAGGCCTTCATATATCTGGGTTGAGTTGTCTTTCTCGAACAGGCCGGATTCAGGTATAGTCTTCCACATTGCCTTGATTACCATGTTTAGCAGTACGGCTTCAAAATCTTGTGCGGCTTTTTGAAGTTCCTGCTGCGATTTATGCCTGTTCGTTAAACTGTTCTTTGAACTTTCTGCCTTTGCAATGTTTATTAAGAATTCACTGTTATACGGAATTTCCATTTTGTTTTCCTGGTCAGGTTACAAATTGTTACATAATTATGAGATCTGCATGAAGCGCACCGGCTCTATGTATTGCCTGAAAGATTGCCATAAGGTCTCTAGGTGTTACGCCAAGTACGTTTAATGCGCGTGCTATTTCAGAAATACTTACACCATCCGGTATTACGTGTAGTTTTGCCTCCTCTTCTTCGATATCGATGGTTGTGCGATCCAGTTCCTTGGTAGTTGCGCTGTCCGGGGCAAACGAACCGGGCTGAGATGCTTCTGTTTTTTCACTTATCGTTATCGTGAGACTGCCATGTGCAATTGCTACAGTAGAAATCTTGACGTTTTCTCCGGCAACAATTGTTCCGGTTCTCTCATTGATGACGACTCTGGCAACGGCATCCGGGGTAATAGGCAACTCTTCTATCTTGGAGATAAATTGTGTTATCATGTCCATGGTCCTGAATTTCTGTGGAGGTGTTATTCTTACTTCTGCAGAGCTTACGGCTAGTGCGGAATCGGGATATATTGCATTAATAATCTCCATTACACGAAGCGATGTAGTGAAATCGCTGTCATTCAGACTTAACATGATTGAGTTTTCATGAAAAATATGGACGGGTATTTCCTTTTCAATCAATGCCCCCTTCGGTATATTGGCAGTGGTCGCTATATTTTTTCTCTTATTCGCTGCTTTCCCGCCGACGTCAAAGCCGCCTCCGAGGGATAGAGGCCCCTGTGCAACTGCATAGACCTCATTGTCTACTCCCTGAAGTGTAGTGTGAACAAGCACGCCGCCTTCCAGGCTTTTTGCATCACCTATAGATGATACGAGTACGTCAATTTTATCTCCGGGCTTGGCAAATGGGCGGATATTTGCAGTAATCAGGACACTTGCAATATTTTTTGAATCAAAATCATCAACCGTTATAATTACGCCGAGTTTCTCGAATACGTTCTTTGCCAGATTCTTTGTAAAATCCATCTTGTCTCCTGATCCCGATAGCCCGATTACGAGTCCATAACCGAATAAGAAGTTATCTCTGACGCCCTGTACGTATGCAATGTCTTTAACGCGTGTGGTTATACTTCCGTGTAGCGGTACAAACGATGAGATAAAACAGGTTGAGATTAATACAATTATGCTTGAAATATAGCGGAACATAGACTTATTCTTTAAATTTCTGATTTTGGATTTCTGATTTTGGATTTTCTTTCTGCAATCCATAATCCGCAACCGGCAATTGTTGTGTGAGTCAATAGACATATGTATCAAACTCCTTTATTCTCGATATTTTATTGAAACTCCAAAAAGTTAGTATGGCCAGAGTATGTCCTTTAATCTGTTGTACCAGCCCTTCTTCCCTGCCCTGGTCAACCAGCCTTTCCCTTCAAGCCCAAATTTTACGTTTGACATCTTGTTTGATTCTATTGTATTACTGGTAGTTATGTCGATAGGCCTGGCAATGCCAGTAAGTTTCAAGGTATATTCCTCTTTGTTTACTTTTATGTTTCTCTTGCCTTCAAGAGCAAGGTTACCATTGTCAAGCACTTCTACCACCATTGCCGTAATTGTTACAGATACTGACCTGTCGGAATCATTGGACCCTTTACCAGTAAAATCATTTTTGAAATCGTTCGAGAAAGCATTGGCCGGCCTATCGGTAAATTGTGAATTACGTCCGCTTTTTAAAGCGCTTATTGTCCCACGAAAAAATCTATCATAGTCGGCATTACCTGAAGCGCTACTTTTGTTATTAGTGGTATTTGTTTCAGTATTGAGAATATCAGTTTTTTCCGAGACTATTATTGTAACAATATCTCCGACTCTTTTGCCTCTGTTATCATCGAAGAGATTATAGTTTACGGTAACCCTTTTCTTCCATAATGAGTCCGCATGGACGCAATCACATACCACAGCAAGGATAGCTACAGTTACAAAAAATTTAAGTATAATATATCCGGAAAATCTTGCCATTTTCGTTCCTTTATACAATAAGAGATTTAAATAATTTCTATTTATTCAATCTCAGTAAAAGAGTTCTAATCCTTCTTTGTCTCCCTTTTCAGAAAGGGGGAAGAGGGGGGTTAGTATGTTATCCGGACTCTGTCCGAATCTATAATTTCACCATAAAGTATCTTCTTTGAATCCAGGTTCTTTACCTTTATGACCTCGCCTGTGTATCCGGTTTGTTGTGCCAGCCCTTTGGTGACAATCTTAAAGCCGCTTGACATAACAAATAATTTTATTACACTGCCCTGTTTTATAGTCGGGGGCGTCTCAACCATATCTTCAGTAAGTATAGTATATGGCAGGATTGATACGGCGGCTACCTTGCCTTTCAGGTTTTCTCTGCTGGAAAAAGCCAGGCCGCGTATTTTGGTAGTTTCCCTTCTGGCCATGAATACGTTTCCTTTCGTTAATTGCCGGTTGCGGGCTATTTTCCGCTTTGTAATAGCGACATATTCGAATACCCTGACATTGAAGTGAACCGGTATTTTGAAATATCTCATGCCGTTTGAGGATGCGCTGACGATCAATTCAATTTTCCCCCTGTCTTTGCTTGTGTCCACAAGTGAAACATTAAAATTAATCTTATCTCTTCTGCTTGGTATCCACTGGTCACCGGGCAATCTTACTAATTCTACAGTAGCTTCCCTGTCGGTTACCGGCAGGACACTTAATAAGTATTCTTTTGCTTTTTGTGAAATTTCAAGGCCGGTTATCTTTGTTGATTCGACTGAAAC
>JBHHYW010000093.1:0-8610 GCA_046757745.1 Candidatus Scalindua sp. | reverse complement strand
ACTGTTGCGATGGATTGTCCCCCGTATGAAATGTATTACAGCGGTTCGCAAATATGGCAGCAAACCCAGGATCTTGCCGATATATCCGGAACCTATAAAGCATACGGGATTGAAATCGAAAAGAACTCTACCACAAGCAGGTGGGACCATGTAGCAGTCGAGTTGGAGTTTCTGCATTTTCTAACTTATAAGCTGGCATATGCAATAGAGAGCCACAGCGAAGAGGAACAGGAATCCTGTCTTTCTGCCAAGAAAAAGTTTCTACATGCCCACATTGGCAGGTGGATTAAGGCATTTTCAGTGTCTGTTATTAAGAAAACTCCTGAGGGCTTCTATCGTCAGGCAGCAACACTGGCAAGTACTTTTGTTCATTTAGAGATGGCCAAATTGTCTGTCGATGCAGAAGAGATAGACGAATATATGGGCAACGAACCTGATTACCTGCAACGACTGGAAGGTAAGAGTGCTATGGCATGTGATTCTTGTATGGATGAGGAGGAGTATGCCTAAACTACAGGAAGAAGAAACTAAAACTCTTGGTATAGTCTACGATCAGCAATTGGTTGATGATATAGTTTATAAGGGTCTGGCAAAACAGGAGGCATCCGGAGATATTGCGTTATATAATGAGTATCATGAGAAAAGAGATGCAATTTATGATATGGAGGAGGAACGCAGGCCAAGGAAGTTCAGGGAACTGGACAACGATCTTTTTAACCGGTTAGGATGCGATGTTTACATAAAAGAGGTATTTGATGAATACACTGATATTAAAGAAAAGATTGAATCGGTGCACGTCAGGAGAGCAACGACAAAGCAGAACGAAGGTTCCAATGTTGTGGATGAGGGCAGGAAGGTAATCATCAGGCTATACCCTGAAATCTTTATTGAGGGAAGTAATGAGATACGCAGGGTTATCAGACATGAGCTAATGCATGTATCCGACATGATGGACGAAAAATTTGACTATAATGTGAATGAAGAATTTAGCAACTCTCCTATGGAAGAGCGCATAATGAGGGACAGATACAGGCTTTTCTGGGATATTTCTGTTGATGGACGTTTAACGAACAAGGGACTGGAAACTCCTGTGTCCAGAGAAGAAAGGAAGAGGGAGTTTGATTCTTTCTTCAGTAAGATTCCCGAGGGCTCAAGAGATATGATATTTAGTAAAATGTGGGATGCCGAAGAACCTATGACGCATAACAGGATGGTTGAATTGTCTAAGGACACAAACAAAGTTCTGGCGTTAGCGGCTGGTAGCCGTTCAGCCGATGAGCTCATAGAAGAAACAAAGAAATTGGGGCCTCTTCCAGGTACTACATGTACGCTTTGCGGTTTTCCGTCATTTGATTGGGTGGAGGAAGCGGCAAGAGATGAAGATATTGTTAAAATCTTAAAAGAAGATTTTCCTGACTGGAAGCTGCAGGATGGCGTGTGTTCCAGATGTGCAGAATATTATAAAGTAAAAGCAGGTAAGTGGTAGTTGAATGATCTAAGATAGTTATATTAGTTTATAAAATAGAAGGAGGATGTTTATGAAGCTTACACGAAGGACATTTATGAAGGTTGCAGGGGGGGTAACGGCTGCAGTTTCGATACCTACGAGAAATGCGCTGGCCTTTACGTCGTTGAAACCGGCAGTAGAAGTTGATAACCCTCTCGATACATATCCTGACAGAAACTGGGAAGATGTGTACAGGAATCAGTACAGGTACGACCGTACATTTGCCTTTTGCTGCTCTCCTAACGATACCCATCAATGCAGGGTAAGAGCTTTTGTCAGAAATGAGGTTGTTGTAAGAGTAGAACAGGATTATGAACATCAGGATTACGGAGATATTGAGGGAAGAAAACCGCAGAGATCATGGAACCCGAGAATGTGCCTGAAAGGTTATACTTTCTTTAGAAGGGTATACGGGCCTCACAGGTTAAGATATCCGCTCCTTAGAAAAGGCTGGAAACAGTGGGCAGACGACGGATTTCCAGAACTGGACTGGGATAACAGAGAAAAATATAAATTTACATCCAGAGGAACTGATGAGCAATTAAAGATGTCTTGGGATAATATTATTGATTACGTTGCCAGAGGTATGATTCATATAGCCAAGGCATACAGTGGCGAAGAGGGCAAGAAGAGGCTGCTTGAAAGAGACAAGTACGCGCCTGAAACACTCACCCACTGGAATGGCGCCGGCACCAGGTGTTTTAAGAACCGCGGCGGTATGGGTCTGCTGGGGGTTATTGGAAAATATATGGGAATGTATCGTTTCTCAAACATGCTTGCCTTGCTTGATGCCAACGTAAGAGGTGTAGGCCCGGACAAGGCAATGGGTGGAAGAAGATTTTCAAATTACACATGGCATGGTGACCAGGCTCCGGGACATCCATTCGTTCACGGTCTACAGGCATCAGATGTTGATTTTGCAGACCTCAGATATTCAAAACTGACAATACAGGTGGGAAAGAACCTGATTGAGAACAAGATGCCTGAAGCTCACTGGCTGACAGAAATAATGGAAAGGGGTGGAAAGCTGGTGGTGATTACACCTGAGTATAGTCCTTCATCGACAAAGGCCGATTACTGGATTCCATGCAGGACCGGTATATCTGATACAACAATATTCCTTTGTATGTCAAAGATCATAATGGATAACAAATGGCATGATGTGGATTTTGTCAAAAAGTTCACTGACTTCCCTCTGCTTGTCAGAACAGACACACTTAAGAGACTGAGAGCAGATGAAGTTATTGCTGACTACAAACCACCTACGCTTGAATATAGCGCTAACGTACAGGGGTTGAAGGACAAACAAAGGAAGGAATTAGGTGATTTTGTTGTATACGACACAAAAACAAATGCAGTTAAAGTGATAACCAGGGAAGATGTTGGTAAGAAAATGGTGGCCAAAGGTATTGATCCTGCTCTGGAAGGAACATTCAAGGTTAAGACAGCAGATGGTAAAGAAGTTGAGGTTATGACTCTTTTTGATCTTTACAAGATTCATCTCAGGGACTTTGATGTAAAGACCACTGCAGAAATAACAGGTTCGCCTCCTCATCTCCTTGAGAGGCTTGCGAAGGACTGCGCAACGATCAAACCGGTTTCCATACATTATGGAGAAGGCATAAATCACTATTTCCATGCAACACTGCATAACAGAGCCACATATCTGCCTCTAATGTTAACAGGTAATATAGGATATCATGGCTCAGGATCACATACCTGGGCAGGTAATTACAAGGCTGGAAACTTTCAGGCTTCAAAATGGTCAGGTCCGGGATTTAAGGGAATCATTGCAGAGGACCCATTTAGAATGAATCTTGATCCTCATGTTGATGGCAAGAATATCCACGCTCATAGTTACGCAATGGACGAGGAGGTCGCCTATTGGAACCATGGTGATACGCCTTTAATCGTTAATACACCTAAATTCGGCAGAAAAAGCTTTACAGGGACCACGCACTATAACACTCCTACTAAGGTAATGTGGTTTAACAACGTCAACCTGATTAATAATGCTAAATGGGTATATGAGATGTTTAAGAATGTTAATCCGAGGATTGACCTTATTATATCGAGTGACATTATGATGACATCCTCCATACAATATGCAGACGTTGGATTTCCGGTAAATTCATGGATGGAATTCGAGAATTATGAGGTTACATGTTCATGTTCGAATCCATTCCTGCAGGTATGGAAGGGTGGAATAAGGCCGCTTCATGATACTAAGGACGATGTTGTCGTGCCTGCGCTGGTTGGAAAGAGGATTGGAGAAATCCTAGGTGATCGCAGGTTTGCTGACTACTGGAAGTTTGCATTGGAAGGCAGGCCTGAGATCTACATGCAGAGGCTCTTTGATGGCAGTGTTCCAACAAGAGGTTACAATGTAAATGATATGATTGCCGGCAAGTATGGTGTTCCGGGTGGTGCGCTTTTGAATTTCGGCACATATCCAAGGACGCCGATGTATGAACAGGTCGTCTATGATAGGCCTTTCTTTACCGATGATGGAAGGCTTCACTCGTACTGTGATATACCGGAAGCGATTGAATACGGAGAGAACTTTGTATGCCATAGGGAAGCGGTTGAGGCTACACCGTATCTTCCAAATGTAATTGTCAGTACAAATCCTTATATACGGCCTGAAGATTACGGAATTCCAAAAAGTCACATGGGTGCAGACGAACGTCACGTAAGGAATATAAAAATGCCGTGGAATGAAGTAAAGAAGACGAAGAACCCTCTGTGGGAGAGAGGCTATAGATTCTATTGCGTGACTCCCAAGACGAGGCACAGGGTACACTCACAATGGAGTACAGTTGACTGGAACCTTATATGGAACAACAACTTTGGCGATCCATATAGAATGGACAAAAGGAGTCCGGGTGCAGGTGAACATCAGTTACACATAAATCCTGCTGCTGCCAAGGATTTAGCAATTAATGATGGTGATTATGTATACGTAGATGCAAACCCTGTTGACAGGCCATACAGGGGCTGGAAACCAAATGATCCTTTCTATAAGGTTGCAAGGCTTATGGTCAGGGCAAAGTATAACCCATCATATCCTTACCATACAACAATGATGAAACATTCTACATATGTGGCAACAGAGAAGAGTGTAAAAGCTCATGAGACCAGGAAGGATGGTATGGCTATGTCATCAGATGGTTACCTTTCTAACTTCAGATATGGTTCACAGCAATCAATAACCAGATCATGGTTGATGCCGATGCACCAGACGGATACACTATTCCACAAGAAGAAAGTTGCAATGGCTTATATGAAAGGTGGTGAAGCAGATAACCATGTGGTAAACACAACTCCAAAGGAAACCCTGGTCAGGATTACCAAGGCAGAAGACGGCGGTCTGGGAGCCAAGGGCGTCTGGGAACCGGCAAGGACAGGATTTACCCCTGCGAACGAGAGTAAGTTTATGAAACTGTATCTTGGTGGTGGCACCACGAAGATTGAATAACATAAGTAGCACATGATGCAGTATCATCTTTAAAAGGTTAGTGTTACAAGAAAAGCCCCTAGCGATTTGTTAGGGGCTTTTTTACTTTGTAAAAACAGAAAATGCATTTATAATATGAGATGAGCGAATTAAGTAGCCGCAACCTTCAGGTTGCGTATTGTGCGCAGGCTCAAGCCTACGGCTACCCCTTCGCGTGCTGGTTCAGGCTATAAGCCTGAACCAGCACAGAGGCATCATTGTATTTACAAATTTTGAGGAGCAAAAACAATAAATTAATGAATGAAGTAAATTAATTTATAAGGAGTAGATTTGCAGGTTTCATTAATATTTCCACCATCATGGATTCCTTCTCAACCGTTCTTGAGCTTGCCCTCATTACAGGGATTCCTGAAGAAAGAGGGCATAGAGAACGTTTCAATACGTGATCTGAATATTGAGATAATGGACGCCTTGCTTTCTGCTGAACAAGTAAAGAGAACGCACGCAATACTTAGTAGGGGCGAACGGCCGTTCGCCCCTACAGATTCATTTGGGCATGCAGAAAATGAGGCAGAAGTATTTTCAAGGCTTGAATGGGCAAGTGACGTAATAGATAGCGGGAACTTAGTTCAGAAAGTGGAATGGGCAAAGAGTGCTTTGAGGTCTGAAGGATTTTATGACATAAATGACTATGTGGAGAGTTGGAAGATAATTGATAGATGGCTACAGGCATTTGGCATGTTGTACTACCCATCTGAAATATCGATCGCCGATAATTCTATGAGATATAGTGTTTATTCATCTGTGGATGTTATAAAGGCTTCTGAAGATGAATTGGAAAACCCGTATCGTGACCTGTTTAAGGAGTACATGCTCGACTCTATTGTCAGCCAGGAGCCGGGACTTGTTGGCATATCCGTAACAGCGACATCACAGGTAATGCCTGCATTCACGCTGGCGAGGTTGCTGAAAGAAGTGAACAGGGGTATCCATATAACTATGGGTGGTAGCGTTTTTACAAAGCTCATTGATAATCTTCAGGATAATCATACACTATTCGAACTGGTGGATAGTTTTATAGTATTTGAAGGGGAACATGCGCTTTTAGGGTTAATAGAACAGCTTGATGGCAAGAAGGATTTCTCTAAGGTTCCTAACCTTGTTTATAGAGAAGGAGATCAGATCAGAGTTAATGAACCGTTCCATATAGAAGATATAAATTCACTAACCACTCCTGACTACGATGGATTTCCACTGGATCAGTATTTGTCTCCAATGAGGGTTTTGCCATTGCAGGGATCAAGGGGATGTTACTGGAGGAAATGTACATTTTGTAATCTCCATATAGATAATCTGAAATTCCGGTTGAGAAATCTGGATTTAGTGCTTGAAGATATAGAAAAATTGAAAAAAAAGTATAATACAGAATACATGTTCTTCAGTGATGAGTGCATGCCGGTAAAACAATTGGAAAATTTGAGTTCCAGATTAATTGAGGATGGCAATGACATAAAGTGGATGGCGGGAGTCAGGTTTGATAAAGGGCTGACAAAAGATGTGTTAAATAAAGCAGGAGATGCAGGATGCCTCAAGATGGTGTTTGGCCTGGAGTCATCTAATAAAAGGGTGCTATCCTTAATGGACAAGGGGATTGAGACAGAAATAACCAGGAACATAATAGATTATTGTCTGGATACAGATATTGCCGTACATATGTATGTCATAGTCGGTTTTCCCTCAGAAACCAGAGAAGAAGCTCTTGAAACGCTTGATTTCGTAACATCTAATAAGAGATACATGGAGTCCAAAGGTGCGTCATGCCTTGCATGTCTGTTTGAATTGGAAAAGCATGCCCCCATAATGCGTGATCCCGGAAAGTATGGATTAGCGAAAATAGGGCATCCAAAACAAGACGATTTAAGTCTTGGTTTCTTTTACGAGACAAACGAGGGGATGACACCTGAAGAAGCAAGTAGTATTTACGAGTACATAAAGACGGAGATTGACAAAAGACTGCCTATATTTCCATACAATTTCTCGATGTCAGACGGGTTGTTATATTTAGACCACTTTGCAGATAACGCACATAAAACTGATAAACGTGGTACACATAGTAAGGTTATATAAATGGATGATGAGATAATAGACCGTGGAAGAAGGGCGTTTTTCAAGGAATCCTTTTCTTATATAGGAAATGCTGTTGGTGATATAGTTAAAACTAAAGTTACAGCAATAACTAATCCTGGCTCTGATCCTGATGTCAATTCTAAACCAAGACGTTATGTCAGGCCACCGGGTGCTTTAAAAGAAAAAGAATTCCTTGCCTTATGTACTAAATGTGATGAATGCGTTAAGGCGTGCCCACATTATAGTATACGGAAACTAAATAAAGATTTTGATATTGCAGACAGTACACCCATTATTGTGCCGGAAGAAGCTCCCTGCTATATGTGCGAAGGGTTTTCATGTATAAGGGCGTGTAAGGAAGGCGCTCTTGTAGAGGTAAAAGAGAAGGAAGAAGTTGCGATGGGCAAGGCATATATCAATGAATCTAATTGTATGGCATATGGCGCACAATTCTGTGAACAATGTGTAAGGAATTGTCCTATACCGGATGCAATGTACCAGGAAGACAATAAACCTATAGTAAGAAGAGAAAAATGCGTAGGCTGTGGTGTTTGCGTGACTGTATGTAAGACTGTAAATCAGCCAATAGCCATCAAGGTCGTTCCGGAACAGTAATGAATTTTAGCATTGAGGCCCGCCCCGGTGCGATCCGTTCTGCGGTCTGAGCTAGGGGATTAAGGAATCTAAGAATTCCATAATTAAGTGTAAAGGTAAAATATATGAATGAATGTAAAAAGCTGTCTACGTGTGAGTTCTGTCGCGATTTTGAAACATGCAAAAAATCCGAAAAAGGGTTGAAGCATAATGAATGGGCATTAAGTAACAGGATGGCCCTGATAGAGAAAAAGATATTGATTATGTCTAATAAGGGTGGTGTTGGCAAGAGTACGGTTACAGTCAATCTGGGAATGTCTCTAGCTGAAATGGGCTATAAGGTAGGGATTGCAGATGTTGATATGCACGGCCCCAATATTCCGAAAATGCTCGGAGTGGAAGGTGGCAGGCTTAAGGACAATGAAAACGGTATCGATCCCTTATCTGTTAATGACAATCTAAAGGTAGTCTCACTGGCTTTTCTTATTGAAAGCCCGGAGCAGCCTGTTGCATGGAGAGATACTGCAAAGTATGATTATCTTCGTGAACTGGTGGGCAGTATCAACTGGGGCGAACTTGACTTTCTGCTGGCTGATTTGCCTCCTGGTACAGGTCACGAGCCAATTACAATGATTGAGTTAATGGGAAAGGTAGACGGCGCCATTATTGTGACGACGCCTCAGGATGTTGCTTTGTTGGATGCTCAAAAGGCAATAATATTTGCAAAAGATAGTGACGTGCCTGTTCTGGGTATTATTGAAAACATGAGTACCCTGACCTGCCCTCATTGTAAAGAAGAGATCGACGTATTTAAGTCAGGTGGAGGAAAAAGAATTGCTGACAGGATGAAGGTGCCTTTTCTTGGGAGGATACCTCTTGACCCGGAGATTGTCTCCAAATGTGATGAAGGAAAGGCATTTGTAGC
>JBHHYW010000092.1:0-8740 GCA_046757745.1 Candidatus Scalindua sp. | reverse complement strand
GCTTATACTGTCTCCCTGGCAATGCTGGGTTCGCTGGTTTTTGCTATACTGATGGCTCCACTATTGAGCAGTTATTTAATGCGCAGGCCTGGATCAAAGAAAGGTAAAAAGGAAGGGAGCGAATCATTAGTTGTAAAGATATTGCTGATTCCTTATCGACCACTTGTCCTGTTTTTTGTTCAAAGACGCATTTATGCTATTATTCTGGCTGTGGCACTCCTTTTACTTGGTGGTCTGGTTTATCCCAGGCTCGGTTCGGAATTTACCCCCAAACTCAAGGAAGGGATTGTGGTCGTACGCCTGACTATGGCTCCATCAATCTCCTTAACAGAGAGTAAAAGTATGACCATGGTAGTGGAGCGTAAACTACTCAACATACCGGAGGTCAGGGAGGTGGTCACTCGAATCGGGAGAGGTGAAGTGGGAGCACATTCCGATCCGATCAATTCCGCAGAAATCTATGTGCTTCTGAAGCCAAAAACAGAATGGCGTAAGAAAGGAGACCAGGAATATATTGAGGAACTGATCCGTGAAGAACTCGGGGTAATGCCTGGTATTCTGAGTAACCTGACTCAGCCGATCGAAATGACCGTGGATGAGTTGTTGGAAGGGGTAAGAGCTGAGCTGGCTATCAAACTATTCGGACGTGATCTGGATACGTTGAAAAGCAAGGCAGATGAAATAGCCGGCGTAATACGAAATATTCGCGGCGCCGCTGATGTTCAGGCAGACCAGGTCAGCGGCAAACCACAGCTCCTCATTCGGCCAATCAGGGAAGCCATCGCCCGTTATGGTATTAATTTGGAGGATGTCCAGATGGTAATAAGGTCAGCCGTTGGTGGTGAAATCGCCGGTCAGATATTCGAGGGGATTCGCCGTTTTGATATACTGGTACGTTACGAACCTGATGCACGGCGTACTACCGAAGATATTGCAAACCTGTTGATTGAGGCTCCTGATGGTAAAGTCGTGCCTCTGGCGGAATTGGCAGAGATACGGGAGATAGTGGGCCCCCGCCAGATCATGCGGGAAAATACTCAACGATTTATTACGGTCCAGTGTAACGTTGTGGGCAGGGATATCGGGTCATTTGTAGAAGAAGCACAGCAGGCAATTGATAACATGGTGGATCTTCCACCCGGTTATCTCATAACATGGGGTGGCCAATTTCGGCTTCAGCAGGAGGCGAACAAACGATTTGCCGTGGTGATTCCGGCCACGCTTCTGATTATAGGCCTGCTGTTATTCAGTAATTTCGGCTCTCTCAAGAATGCGGTTCTTATTCTGTTAAACATTCCACTGGCACTAGTGGGAGGGGTGGTGGCTTTGTGGATATCAGGGCAGAATCTTTCGGTTCCCGCTTCGGTGGGCTTTATTGCCTTGTTCGGAGTAGCCCTGTTGAATGGGGTAGTTCTGGTGACCTACTTGAACCAACTTCGACTGAAGGGCCTGCCTATGGAGGAGGCTTCTATACAGGGAGCATGCCTAAGGTTACGACCAGTGCTCATGACCGCGCTCGTTGCAGCGTTGGGCATGACACCCCTGCTGGTCTCACACGGAATTGGCAGCGAGGTGCAGAGGCCTCTAGCCACGGTGGTAGTCGGCGGACTGGTTACTTCAACGACTTTGACACTATTAGTACTACCAGCGCTTTACAAATGGTTCTCTGTTCCATTAGAGATAGAAAATTCACGCAAGAAAGATTTAACCATGAGAGGATGAATAATCTTTTAATATTGCAAAACAACCCCACTCTTTTATAATATCCCTGAACAAGAAGCAGTTAAAATCCACTTTTACCACATTTTAAATATCTTCAAAAAGATAGTTTTACTTGTTTATAAATAAGTAGAATTTTCATATATCTTTAATTTATGGAAGAATATGGGAAATAAGCCTGAAGATAAAGCTCGTGAAGAAATTGACAAAATGCTGGAGAAATCAGGCTGGCACGTCTGCGATTTTAAAGATGCTAACATTCACGCTCATAAAGGAGTAGTTCTCAGGTATTTCCCTTTAAAATCAGGCCATGGTGAGGCAGATTATCTTTTCTATGTGGATGGTAAGGCTGCCGGAGTTGTTGAGGCCAAAAAAGTTGGGAATACTCTTACCGGTGTTGAGATACAATCCAGTAAATATAAGAATGGTCTTCCGGAAGAACTTCCTGCCTGGCAGAGGCCGCTTCCCTTTGCATATGAATCTACAGGCGAAGAGACACAATTTACGAATGGTTTAGATCCTGATCCACGATCACGTAGTGTCTTCTCTTTCCATCGCCCGGAAACACTCGAAGAATGGCTTACAGAAGACGCTTCAATTGGAACAAGCCAGGCGGCAGACGCACGGGCACTTTCCTACTCACATTTAAACTTGCGATCCATGCTGGGCAAAATGCCTCCTCTCATAGAGGAAGGCCTCTGGCCGGCACAGATAAAGGCCGTTAATAATCTGGAAAAATCCCTTGCAGAGAGTCGTCCCCGTGCTCTTATCCAGATGGCTACCGGCAGTGGAAAGACATTTACGGCAGTCAATTTTGTTTATCGGTTAATCAAGTTTGCAGATGCAAAGAGGGTCCTGTTCCTTGTTGACCGTGCAAACCTGGGGAGGCAGACATTAAAAGAATTTCAGCAATTTCAATCTCCCTATACTCCTTATAAATTTACCGAGGAATATATCGTCCAGCAGCTTAAGTCAAATCAGATTGACAAAACCGCACGCGTTTGTATTTCTACCATTCAGCGATTGTATTCCATACTTAAAGGTGAAAAAATTGATGAAGATATTGATGAGCATTCTGTATCCGGTATGGAAGATATCTACAAAGAACCTCCGCCTGTTGATTATAACCCAGATGTGCCGATAGAGACCTTTGACATTATCGTCACTGATGAATGCCACAGATCTATCTATGGTCTCTGGCGTCAGGTCCTTGAATATTTTGATGCATTTATTATCGGTCTGACTGCTACTCCCAGCAAGCAGACCTTTGGTTTTTTCAAACAGAATCTGGTCATGGAATATCCTCACGAGCAGGCGGTAGCTGATGGGGTCAATGTAAATTATGACGTTTACCAGATTCGTACACAGATTACTCAGGAAGGTTCAAAGATTGACTCGGGATACTACGTTGACAAACGTGATCGGGAGACACGTGCCGTACGCTGGGAAAGGCTGGATGAGGAGCTGGAATATGATGCAAAACAGCTTGATAAGGATGTTGTATCAGAAGACCAGATCAGGACAGTCATTAAGACATTCAGAGACAAACTCTTTGCCGAGATATTCCCCGGACGAACAGAAGTACCAAAGACCCTCATTTATGCCAAAGATGATTCACATGCAGAGGATATTGTAAGGATTGTGCGGGAAGAGTTTGGGAAAGGGAATGAATTTGCCCAAAAGATTACGTACAAAACAACCGGCATGAGTACGGATGACCTTATAGCCTCATTCAGAAACAGTTACAATCCCCGCATTGCCGTGACTGTAGATATGATAGCCACAGGGACGGATATAAAACCTCTGGAAATAGTCCTGTTTCTTCGTACTATTAATTCACGAACATATTTTGAGCAGATGAAAGGCCGTGGCGTGAGGGTCATTAATGATAATGATCTGCAATCAGTAACTCCAGATGCCAAAAGCAAAACACATTTCATCATAGTCGATGCTGTGGGCATTTGTGAGAAGGACAAGACTGATTCCGGCCCAATGGAAAGGAAGAGGACCGTTTCTCTGGAAAAGCTTCTTCAGGCAGTTGCCCTCGGAAATATTGAAGATGGTGTCCTTTCATCCATAGCCGGAAGACTTGCAAGACTGGATAAAAGGATCACTCCCGAGGACAAAGCCGAAGTCCAGAAACTCAGTGAAGGTAAAACCCTCAAGGAATTTACAGGCAATCTTGTCAATTCATTAAATCCTGATAAATATGAAGAACAGGCAAAAAAGGACTATCCCGGTGTTGAAAAGCCAACAGCAGAACAGATCAAGCAGGCTGCTGACAAAATGAAAATAGTGGCAGTAAAACCTATTCATAACCCTGAACTTAGGAAGAGGCTTGTAGAATTACACAAAACTACCGAGCAGACGATTGATACTGTCAGCAAAGATAAAGTTACAGCGGCTGAGTTCAGTGCTGAGGCCTTAGATAAGGCAAAAGGTCTGGTTACTTCTTTTGAACAATTCATTAAAGATAACAAAGATGAAATAACCGCTCTTCAAATACTTTACAGTAAGCCATACAAATCAAGGCTTCGTTTTGAGCAGATTAAGGAGCTTGCAAGCATAATTGAAAAGCCTCCATATCTTTGGGGAGTGGACAGGCTGTGGGATGCCTATGCTGCCCTTGAGAAGTCAAAGGTAAGAGGTGCAAGCGCACAGAAGATACTTACCGATCTGGTTTCATTGATTCGATTTGCCCTGCATCAGGAGGATGAACTTGAGCCTTTTGCAGAGCATGTTCAAAAAAGGTATGAAGAATGGCTGTCAGGACAGGAAAAGTTTACTGAAGAACAGCTTCACTGGCTTGAGATGATTAAAGAACACATTGTTGGAAGTTTAAGTATTGAAAAGGATGATTTTGATTCTGTACCTTTTAAACCTGAGGGTGGTTTGGGAAAAGCATATCAATTATTTGGTGAAGATTTGTGGTCGATAATGAATGAGTTGAATGAGGTGCTGGCGGCGTGATGAATGAAGGATACCGAGATATGGAGTTAGGTGAATTACTGGATTATATCCAGCCATCAAAATACATCGTAAAAAGTACTGAATATGATGACAGCTATGAAACACCGGTTTTGACTCCGGGGAAGTCGTTTATTAAGGGCTATACTAACGAGACCGAAGGGATATTCACGGACGTTCCGGTTATCATATTTGATGATTTTACCACAGCTTCCAAGTTTGTTGATTTTCCCTTCAAGGTAAAATCATCAGCTATGAAAATATTGGTACTTGCAGATGACGAAGTGGATATCAAATACTTGTATTATATGATGCAGGTTATTCAGGTTCGTAGCGATACCCACAAGCGATATTGGATATCTGTTTATGCAAAGAAAAATCTGTTAACACCTCCTCTCCCCGAACAAAAACGCATCGTTGCAGAGATTGAGAAACAATTTTCCCGCCTTGATGAAGCTGTGGCCGCGCTAAAGAGGATAAAAGCTAACCTCAAGCGCTACAAAGCCTCTGTCCTCAAGGCTGCTGTTGAAGGAAAGCTGACTGAGGAGTGGAGGAAGGAACATCCAGATGTCGAACCTGCAAGAGAACTCCTTAAACGTATTCTTGCTGAACGCCGGAGGAAATGGGAAGATACTGAGTTGGAAAAAATGAGAGCTAAAGGCAAAGAGGCTAAGGATGACACGTGGAAGAAGAAATATAAAGAGCCGACAGTTCCAAAATTAGATCAATACCCACACCTTCCAGAAGGCTGGACTTTTACAGGTATTGGTCAAATCCTTGCAATGGATAAAGACGCAATGAAAACAGGGCCTTTCGGTAGCTTGTTGAAGAAGCATGAACATCAACCTGAGGGAGTCCCAGTGCTTGGCATTGAGAACATCCAAGCAATGCGTTTTGTTAAAGGTAGCAAAATACATATAACCAAGGATAAAGCTCAACAGCTTGACGGTTATTGCGCTTTACCCGGTGATATCTTAATTTCACGGTCTGGCACGGTAGGAGAGGTTTGTGTTGTACCAAGTGATATAGACGAGGCACGGATTTCAACTAACTTGATGAAAATCAGTCTTGCAAAGGATGGTCTTTTACCAGAGTTTTTTACATTCTTATTTAATGGATCACCTTTTGTTTTAAATCAGGTTGCTGAGCTTTGCAAAGGAAGTACTCGTAATTTTTTGAACCAAGAAATCCTTAGGCGTATAGTTTTTGTCCTCCCAACTATAGAAGAACAGAAAGAGATAATTCAAGCAGTTGACCGACAGTACACTTTGTTATCCAAACTTGAAGCTGAAGTTGATATCAATCTAAAACGTGCAGAACGTCTTCGACAATCCATTCTCAGAAAAGCCTTCTCCGGCAAACTTTTTCCTCAAAACCCTAATGATAAGCCGGTGGAAAGTCGGTTAAGGAGGGTAAACTAGCATGAGAAGAGTTTTTATAAGTTCGGTAATATCTGGTTTTGAGGAATATCGAAATGCTGCCAGAAAAGCTGTGGAAATTATGGGAGATAAGCCTATTATGAGCGAAGATTTTGAAGCGCGTCCGTATTCCTCTGATGTTGCGTGCATTTCAGAGGTCGAGACTTCAGATTTTTATGTACTCATAATGGGTATGGATTATGGTTATTTAACGTCTGAAGGAATTTCAGTTACTCATAAAGAATATCGCGTGGCTAGAAAGTTGGATATGCCTATACTGGCTTTTATACAGGATTGTGAAAAGGAGGAAACTCAGGCATCATTTCAGAAAGAAGTCGAAGATTATCAATCGGGAGTATTCAGGGCTAAATTTTCCGATCCAAATGATCTTAAAGATGAAATTATTAAAGGGTTAAGAGAATTGCATCTTATGAAGCAAACAGCATCACCAGAAAAATTTAAAGAACGTATCGAAGTTGCACTAAAACAAATAAAAGGTTTTTCATTCTTCGATGGGGTGGAGTTGGTAATTATCTGGTGGCCTCAGCCTACCAGAAATATTGATATAGTAACACTCGAAGCGAAACTTGATGAAAAGTTTACACAAATGTGTTCTAGCAAATTAGCAATAATGCGGGATGGTTATGAACCAGAATTAAAACGTGATTGGACAGGAATAAAAAGTCAGAACAATACACTTGCCTATTTTGATGATGGTCTGATCGTTTTCATGTTAGATCCAATAATAAAGAAAGAAGGATTTGTTTTTAGTAATTACTTTGCACCACCTTCAAGAATAAAAGAACTTTGTTCAGGTGCTTATGAGATCTTTGAAGGTAATAACGGTTGGTGTTATGTTGGTTTGGAGAATATGGACAATGTATTTGTGCATGAACTTCCGGGAAGTGGAAATAGTATCTCATTTCCCATGGATCAGGAGGACAGTGCCTCTTTTAATAAGCTTTTCATTCCAAACACTCCTACAGTGTATAATCAATGGATAGATATGTGTATTAATCGCTTTAAAAGGATTTTTTCTCAATAAATTATAAGTAGTATATTCTGTATGTTGTATTTCATATATTAAATGGAATTCTACACATAAAATGTAGTAAAAGTAATTTTTACGCGAAATCATGAGCCCTGCACAAATTGTTCAAAAACTCCTGTCTGCCTACTTATCTTTGTCGCAGGTAAACGGGACGACCTGTCTGCGTGCGGGCATGCACAGGCAGGTGGGATGAGTTATGTGGATCATAGAAAATACTGGTGGATGCATACAATATGAAGAAATCTAAGCGATACGATACTTCACATCTCATAGAAGATCAGCCTGAACCGGGTTCACGCGGCAGAGTACTCAAGAACAAGCTTGGCGTAACAAGCAAGCGTGAAATGGATCGGCGTGAGAAAGCAGAACAAATACGAACCATTGAAGAGTTGACGAATATTTTTGGTGTTAACCATCGTTTCATCGCTTCAGACATATGTAAAATACACAAGCTCTGGCTGGGCGATATTTATGAATGGGCCGGAAAATACCGGCAAGTGACGATGAGCAAAAGCGGCTTCCCATTTGCATTTCCGGCACAAATTTCCAGATTGATGGCTGAGTTTGAAAAAGGGCCGCTCCATAAATATACTCCCTGCCGTTTTAAAACTCTTGAGAAAGTAATAAAAGCACTGGCAACTGTCCATACAGAACTGGTGCTCATACATCCATTCCGCGAGGGTAATGGGAGAGTCGCAAGGATGCTGGCTACGTTAATGGCGCTGCAATCGGAATTGCCGCCTCTGGATTTCAAGAATATGATAGGCAAAGGAAAGAAGGACTATATTAAAGCAGTCCAGGCGGGTATGGAGCAAAACTATCAGCCAATGGAAAAGGTATTTGCCTCTGTTATTCGTAAGACGCTGAGAGATCGTGAACGGAAATGACTTCTTTGAGTCTCTTTTCCATAGTTTTGGAGAGCTTGGGATATTTTGTGAGAACTCCTTCGACTGCCGTTGAGGAAGATACAGATTGATAGAGCAGGGCTTTGCCAAGTTCAGTGTCTTTCAAATAGGGATTCGTCTTTTTCAGTAATTTTTTAGGCATGATTTGTTATTGTAATAATCTGCTGTATTTTGTCAAACTATTTGTTTTTTATTACAATCTAGTAATATGAGTCCTGCACAAATTGTACAAAAACTCCTGTCTGCCTACTCACCTTTGGTGAAGGCACAGGCAAGCTGGAATTATTGTAATGTCTTTCCTACTTGCACACTCAGTGCTTAGGTAAACGAAATGACCTGTTTGCGTATGAACTCTTGAAGGTAGACAAGGAACCGCTTAGTTACTTGCTGCTCCTAAATGTGGATCATAAGAAATAAAAAGGGAATTAATGTGATAATCTTTCTTGATGAATCAGGTGATCTGGGGTTTGACTTCAATAAGCCTAAAACATCTCAAAAATTTGTTATTACTTTACTTGTATGCGATAGTGGAGAAACCGCAAATAGTTTTAGAAAAGCTGTCAGGCGCACATTAAAAAATAAACTCAATAGGAACAAAAGAGGAAGTCGTATTGTTCAGGAATTGAAAGGAACTAAAACGAGTTTTTCCATAAAAAAGTACTTTTACCGGAATCTCTCCC
>JBHHYW010000091.1:0-8761 GCA_046757745.1 Candidatus Scalindua sp. | reverse complement strand
AATTATTTCAACTAAAGATGCCCCACAGGCAATAGGACCATATTCACAGGCAGTCCGCATTGATAATCTTGTTTTCGTTTCAGGGCAGATACCAATAGCACCTGAAACTGGTAACATCTTGAATGGCAATATTACAGAACAGACAAAACAGGTACTTAAAAATCTGAATAATATTTTGGTTGCAGGTGGTTCTTCTCTTGATAATGTACTGCGAACAACTATTTTTCTGACTAACCTGGAAAACTACTCTGTAGTTAATGAGACATATACACAATATTTTAATGATTTGCCACCTGCCAGGTCTACCGTTCAGGTAGCAAAATTACCCATGGATTCTCAAATAGAGATAGATGCAATAGCCTGTATAAATATAGAAGAAAATTTACTTGACGCATAGACATGATGCCTTATAATCAATCTCCATAAGTGTATGTTATTAAAGACATTCATTGTGTCATTGTCTAATAAAAATTAGTAAACAATTTAAATTATGTTAGAAATAGCAAAAACACCTGAAAACCAGGATAATGTACTACAGGTTGTTAATCTACTGCAGGATGTGAAGAAGTTCTTTTATAGAATAGGGGACGTTGAAATAGAGAAAAAAGTCTCTGAAATGTCCGCTCAAATAAATGAACCTTTATATCTGGTTATTGCAGGAGAATACAATTCTGGAAAATCCAGCTTTGTCAATGCACTCTGTGGAAAAAGAATTCTCGAAGACGGCCCCACACCATCAACAGGTAAAATAACGCTGTTAACCTACGGAGACGATATATCAACAGAAGAAGTTGATGATCACCAGTGCAGGATGACATATCCTTTGGATGCGCTAAAGGATATAATAATTGTCGACACACCTGGAACTAACTCGATAATAGCAGAACATCAACGTATTACTGAAAATTTTATTCATCGGGCTGAAGTAGTTCTTTTTGTTACATCGGCAGACCATCCTTTTACAGAAAGCGAGAGGGCCTTTCTCCAGCTACTAAAAGGCAAATGGGACAGAAAACTTTTATTCTTATTAAATAAGATAGATTTAAAGAGTGATGAAGAGCAAAGTGAAATAGTAGCATTTATAGAAAAAAACTTTTACAGACTATTTGGATTCGAACCTAAAATAATTACCATATCAACTAAAGATGCTTTCATGGGAAAGTCATCAGGCAATGCAGAAATACTGCAAAAGAGCAACATTGAAATGGTAGAGAATTTTATTTTTGAAAAGATGGATTATGAAACAAAAATGGATCTTAAAATTCTAAGCCCTTTAAAATACCTTATAAATATCTTTGACGATCTCAAGGGAGTTCTGCAGGAAAAGGTACTGCATTGTAACACAGAAATCAAAAGCGTTGAGATGTTCGAAAAGCGATTAAGAAGCAAAAGGCAGGATATGACAGACTATATCCTTAAATACAAGACAGAGATACAATCTGTTTTCTCAAGATTGAAAGAAAAGGTAGACGGTTTCTTGAATTATTATGTGAATATTAGGGCCACCATCACTACGAAGTTTGCACGCGAAAAAATTGACGATAAATTCAAGCGGGAAGTATTTGGTATGGCAAATCCGAGGACAGAATTGGAACGGATAATAAATGATGCTATAGACTATGTTGATAGAAATAACAATATTTTGTGGGATATGGCACATGACTACATTGAATCTGAAATCGCCTTACAACGAAAAATAAATGAAGAGTCCCCAAAGCGCAAAGAGCATTACTCTTCAAGTCGTAAGCCTGAAAAGCATGTAAATCTAAGGGAGTTTGCAAAACAATTTCAAGAACTGGACGGAGAATTAGAGGGAGCAAGGGTATACAGAGTTGTGCAAGGAGGGTTTATAAATTTTGTTGTTTTAGAAGGACTGGCAATAGCTATAATAATAGGGCTCAGCACTCTTTTCATCCCTAATATTTTAGGTATAATTGTTGCGGGAATCCTGGCAGGAATTGGATTTTCTATCTACCCTCTAAAACGGAAAAAATATAGAAGTGAATTTGTCCAGAGGGTTGATGCTATTAGCGATAGATACAATAATATGATACAGTTTGAATTTGAGAAGATAATAGACAGGGTTATAGAGGATATCGGAAACAGGATATCTTCCTATCGTGATACCAGATGGTCTGAGAGAGAAGAGATTAACAGGCAGATTACGGATTTAAAAACACTTACAGAGCAAACTAAAGATTTAATAAGAAAAAGTTGCCATACTTAGAAGTATTTGAGATAGAAACTTCGATAAAGTAAAAGGGAAGAATATGAGAAATATTATTATACTTTCACTAATTGTTTCAATCTTCAGCATTTCCAATCTTGCATGGGCGGCGAGCTGTAAGCGTTGTTACGAACGGATTCCTGATGGCCAGGAGTTTTGTGAAGCATGCACACTAAACAAATCCAGAGACCTGTCTGGAATGAAGTCCAGTGAAGGGCAGATTGTCAACACTATAAGATCTTCCAGGGAAAGCTACAGAAATGCATTGACGGAATTAATTCAATTTTATATGGACATCGGATATCATTCCAGAGTAAAAAAGGCCAGAAAGGAACTAAAGGCACTTAATAAAATTCCTCAATTCAAGTATCTGTCTGCCGATGAAGATGTGTCGGATATCAGTCCCACACAAAATATAGAAGAAGCTAATATACTGTTTCAAGACGGAAAGAATTACAAGAATATATTGAACTTGGCTAGTAGAAAAACCAAATTGACATACGCTGCTGCAAGGCTTAAAAAGATATTAGATGAATATCCGGAAAGTGACGTCGCAGATGATGCGGCTTATGAACTTGCTGACATTCTTGAAAGTCATTATTTTAAGGATTATGAAGGTTCGGTCTTCTACTATAAAAAAAGTTACGAGCTTAATCCAAATACAGACAGGCCTGCTCGATACATGGCTGCAAGGGTTTACGATATGTTTCTTCACGATTATAAAGAAGCAATCCGGCATTATGAAATGGCGCTTGAAACATGCAGAGATGAAGAGTTACTTGTAATTGCAAGAGAGAGACTTAGTGAGCTCAAGAAGCAGGGATTTTAGACGCCTGATTAATGGATTTGGGAATTCAATGCTGCGACTTCGCTCTCTCCAAGCCAGAGGCTCTACTGAGCCGGAGGCAGCATGACGTCATTCCTGCACGTTCGGCAGGCGGGTGAGCAGTGTCGAGGAATCAAAGCTGCGGAAAGCCCAATTTACTCACTTCAATTATTTATAAATCAGTTTTTCATATTTTCCCCCATATCTTATGTATGTAGGAATCGGTTATGACATACATCGCTTTGTAAAAGACAGGAAATTGATCTTAGGTGGTATCTCTTTTGATCATCACTCAGGATTATCAGGGCATTCAGATGCCGATGTTGTTTTACACGCCATTGGTGATGCTATATTGGGCGCAGCTTCACTAGGGGACATTGGTGAGATCTTCCCTGACACAGATGACAAATGGAAGGGTATATCAAGTCAAATCCTTCTGAACAAGATAATGGAACTGGTAGGGGAGAAGGGTATGCGTGTAAATAATGTTGATGTGACCTTCATCTCGCAGGAGCCAAAGATAAGCAAGCAGAAAAAAGATATGGAGAAACGGATTTCTGAGCTTTTAATGCTAGGGCCTGAAAGGGTAAATGTTAAAGCAACAACGAATGAAGGCCTGGATTCAATAGGAAGGTCGGAAGCTGCCGCAGCTCAGGCAGTAGTTACATTGGCCCAAAGTTCCTAAACACCCCTGATTATGTCTAATCCATTCATGTAGGGCTTGAGCACTTCAGGTATTTCTACAGTACCATCTTCTCTTTGATATGTTTCTAGAATAGCAATCATAGTTCTGGGTAGCGCAACACCGGAACCATTTATTGTATGAACAAACCTCAGGTTGCCATTATCATCATCACGAAAGCGAATATTACTCCGCCTGGCCTGAAAATCTTCGAAGTTACTGCATGAAGATACTTCCAGGAATTTGTCTACACCGGGAGACCATACCTCAATATCGTAGCACTTTGCAGCGGCAAAACTCAAATCACCCGTACATAGTTTCACTACCTGATACTGCAGACCCAGCAACTGCAAAACCTTTTCAGAGACAGATAAGAGAGATTCAAGCTCGTCATAAGAAGTTTCAGGTTGTACAAATTTTACCAATTCCACCTTGTTAAATTGATGAACTCGTATCATTCCCCGGGTGTCCTTCCCGTATGAACCTGCTTCACGCCTGAAGCACGCTGTATAGGCAGCGTACAAAATTGGAAGATCCTTGTTTGATAATATCTCATTTGCATGAATGTTTGTTACCGGAACTTCCGCCGTAGGAATAAGGAACAGATCATCATCAGGAATTATATACATGTCTTCCTCCAGCTTGGGCAATTGCCCGGTTCCGGTCATAGAAGTCCTGTTTACAAGGTAAGGCGGCAGTACTTCAATATATCCATGCTCTTGTGTGTGGAGGTCCAGCATGAAATTGTAAAGTGCACGTTCCAGTCTTGCACCTGCACCCTTATACAGAGTAAATCCGGCACCAGATATTTTAGCTGCTCTTTCAAAATCTAAAATGTCCAATTCCTTGCCCAATTCCCAGTGGGGGAGGGGGGTAAATGAAAATGCCTTTTGTTCTCCCCATGATTTTACAATAACGTTTGATGTTGGATCTTTTCCAACAGGAACATCATCTGCCGGTATGTTTGGGACCCTTAAAAGTAAAGAGCGCAGATCATCGCTAAAGGTCTTTGCTTCTACTTCCAGTTGTTTTATTCTGTCAGAAACTCCCTTCATTTGCTGTATCAATCCAGAGGCATCTTCCTTTTGAGACCTTAATTTACTGATTTCTTTTGAAGTAACATTTCGTTTGTTTCGAAGCTCGTCACACTCAATCAAAAGCGCTTTACGTCTTGAGTCGAGTTCCTGGAAAGAATCAAGGTTTGTTGTTTCATTCTTATTAACAATAGCCTGTTTTACTTTTTCAATATCGTTTCGAATAATGTTGATGTCTAACATCTGTAAGTCACTCCTTCTCGTGTTAGTCTAGTTAACCGTTGCTTCCCTGGTTACTCCATGTTTATCATAACAAATTGTTCCTGAAACAACCGTAAGAACACACTCAGAATCATGAGAAAATATTCTATCATAAATATTTGTTAATATTTTTTCTTTAACGTCAATTACTGCAATGTCAGCATCATAACCCTCTTCAAGTTTTCCTATCTTATTATTTAACCTTAAGGCGATTGCCCCTGCAATGGTACCCATGTAAAGAATATCCTGAGGTTTTGGGGTTTTGTGCTGAGTATAAATATATTTCATTTCATCCAATATGCTGAGTGAATCGTTGCTTGCCAGACTATCGGTTCCCAGGGCTACATTTATGTCACGATTTCCCAGCTTATAAAAAGGATGATCTTTATGACGAAAATATTTATGGCTCCTCGGACAGAAGACAATAGTCGAGTTAGATTCTTCAATTTGATCAACTTCTTCACCTGATAAATAGTTACAATGAACAAGTATACAACCGTTCTCTAAAAATCCAATATTTTCCATGTAGTTTACCGGCCTTAAACCGGGAGGTTTCCAGCCCTTTAACATATCAAAATCCCTTAATAGAGAGGCAAAATTTCCAGCCCCTCTTGTTAAAAAATTGGCCTCATCAATTGTTTCAGATATATGGGTGGCAATACTAAATCCAGACTCATCGGAAACAGTCTTAGATCTTCTGTAAAGTTCCTCTGACACAGTATAAGGTGCATGCGGGAATATACCAATTGAGAGAAGCTTGTCATGCTTGACCTTCCTTGTCATATTCTTAAAGTTGCCAATCGTATTCTCTGCGCTATCAGGATTAAAATCTATAAGTTCATAAAAAAGAGTTTTCCTGATATTGCTTTTCTGTAATTCCTCCAGAGCAAGGCCGTTTCTGGTAATATCGGCCACGGTTGTTGTGCCTGACTCAAGGCTTTTCTTAATTCCTGAGCGAATGGATGACAAATATTCACTCTCTGTCCACTCTTTCTTTGCATTAACCAGTTGTCTTATCCAATCCGTGAAGTCGCCATTATATTTAATAAAATTGTGTAAATGTGTCAAGTCAAGGTGGGTGTGGGTATTTACAAATCCGGGCACTATTGCTGAATTCCCAAGATCAATAATCCGGCATGGCTCATGGTTATTAATATCGTTGGCACTTCCTGCAAACTTTACCTTTCCACCGTCAATCAAAACTGCGCCATCGTCAATTACGCTATTTGGATCTTTTAATAAGTATTTTGATTTTAATAATAGCATTATAATTTCTTACGTTGTCAACGAACTGATAAACAAGCGCCTTTCACGAAGCAACCCACTCATGCCAGTCATCACCAATAATTCCATTCTTTTTATACCTCTCCATTGATAATTGGCATTTACAGTTCATATCATGTTTGTTAATAGCGCCCGCTAACGCTGCAATAATGACTGGAAATCTGCTGACACTATTTGCAACGGCCTCTCTGTCCTTGTCTGATAAAAGTCCCTCAAACAGTTCTCCGGGCCTGTATTCACTGTCAACAATGCCCTCCGCATAATTGGTGACATAGCATATGGACGCATAGCACATCTCGAGTTCCTTCGCAAGGAACACTTCCGGGATCAGGGTCATTCCCACCAGATCAGAGCCAAAGGATGCATATTTACTGATTTCAGCAGGCGTTTCAAGACGAGGTCCCTGTGTGCATACATATGTACCACTTACCGCATAAACTAACTTAAGCGATTCCAGAGAGTCAATTATAGAAAGCCTGAGACTCGGACAAAATACAGGGCTTTGACGAATGAAGCCTATTCCCTTGTTTTTAAAAAATGTGTATTCTCTGTTTTTGGTCTCGTCAATCAAGTCATCAATAACCACATATTGACCAATCTTATATTTTGTATTAATAGCGCCGGGTCCAGACCATGACACAATTTGCTTCACTCCATGTTCCTTCAACGCGTAAATGTTAGCCCTGTAGTTGACGTACGGCGCTGTCCTGGAATATCCTTTCTCTCCATGACGCGAAAGGAATAGAAAGTTGCCATGTTCTGCATCTATCTTGAATATCGCCTGAGAGTCACCAAAAGGGGTCTCTGTCTGTCCAATACGCTCTCCCTGTAATTTATCAGACATCAATAAGTTGTAAGCTTCACTTCCACCAATAACAGCAAATGTATTTGAGATCAGGCTACTCCTTAGAAAGATGGCGTACCGAAAAGACACGAAAACACACTAATATAAATCCACGATTATTCGTATAAAATCGTGGTATGTTGTGTATTTGAAAAGATGTTCATTATGGTAACAGTTGCTTATTTTACTGTCAACATTTAAAGGCAGGGTGGGGTAAAGGATTGTCAATTTAAGATTTATGATTGGATATTGAGCTTTACTTATTCCTTGAAATTTTAATAGCCAATGATAGAATCGGTTATGTTTATAAATAAGTTCTCTCATGTCATTGTTGCTCTTACCTTTTGTCTCTTAATGCTGAACCCGACCGTTTCATCCGGCTCGGACAATGTTGGTGACTATAATCTGGACGAAATACTGGTAAATATAGAAGAAGCAAATTCTAAGCTGGATACGATGGAGGCAGAAATTAAGTACTCAAGGGTTATAACACTGCTTGATTCTGAAGATGTTTCTGTAGGATTTCTACAATTTAAGAAGCCGAAGCTGGTCAACGTTAACTTCTTTCCTCCGAGGAACGAAATCAATGTTATAGACGGATCGTATCTCTGGATATATCATATTGATGAGAGACAGGTAGAAAAATATGAGATAAGTGGTGATAATTCTCCACAGGGAGTGGACATATTTGAATTAGGCTATGATTATACTGTGGAAAATGTTAAGGCAAATTATGAAGTCACACTCCTGGACGTCATTTCTACTGAAGAAGAGACACTGTTCCACCTGGAGCTTATTCCGAGGGAAACATTCGATTCTGAATATGACAGGACGTTGTTATGGATCAAAGAGGGACTCTGGCTGCCGGTGCAGTATCAGCTCTTTGAGAGTGACGGCGAGATTATAAACACTATAGAGTTAAGCCATATTGAGATTAATACAGAGATATCCAATAACGTGTTTGTCTTGAATTTGCCTGACGATGTGGAGATAATTGAACCGTTTAAATAGTTTTGAACGCAGATAAAAAGGATTTCAGACAAAAATGGGAATACAATACGTGCCTTATTTCTATATTTATACTTTACAATTTCCATGCAAAATAGTAGATTTATCTTAGTAATGCATAACTCAATAACTCACTAAAGGGTATGTAATTTCTGTACCAAAGTGCTAACAAATACTAATGGATAAATAAAAAAAATGACATGACTGGAGAAATATTATGCCAAAGAATGAATTAACAATTAACTTGTCCAAAAAAACACTGGAAGAGATAAAAAGATATAAGGTGTCTACACATAAGAAGAGCACTGAGGATGCAGTCACTGAATTAATAGAATATGCTCTGACTTTACCTCAGTATTTCAAGGGTTTTGATTGGGAAAAGGCTGAAGCTGAAGCTGGCAAAGAAATTGCTACCGGTCAGACTGAATCTTTCAATACCGTAGAAGACTTCATTTCAGACCTCAATAAATGAAAATTGTTCGTACAGATGCATTTAAGAAAGATTTTCAAAAACTTCCCAAAACAATCCAAGAAAAGTTTGAAAACAAGGTCAAACTGTTCATTTCAAACATTAAACATCCCTCCCTTAGAGTAA
>JBHHYW010000090.1:0-8783 GCA_046757745.1 Candidatus Scalindua sp. | reverse complement strand
GCATAGCAGCGGTATAGCAGCAGCAGCATAGCAGCATAGCAGCATAGCAGCGGTATAGCAGCGGTATAGCAGCATAGCAGCATAGCAGCAGCATAGCAGCGGTATAGCAGCATAGCAGCAGCATAGCAGCGGTATAGCAGCATAGCAGCATAGCAGCGGTATAGCAGCATAGCAGCGGTATAGCAGCGGTATAGCAGCATAGCAGCAGCATAGCAGCGGTATAGCAGCGGCATAGCGGCATAGCTGCATAGCAGCGGTATAGCTGATTTTCGCGTTATTTCGCAATTTTTCGCATTATTTCGCTAATTTTCGCAATTTTTCACAATTTTTCGCTAATTTTTTTTATAATTTTTCTTTTTTTTATAATCTTCATTTGGGGAGAAGAAGTAAGGAGTTACCCCGATGAAAAATTTTAAAACTTTTTACAAGGAGGATAAAATGAAAATAAAAACAATAAGTAAAAGCAATTTACAAATCGCGGAAATATCGAAAAAAAACGGTCAGAATGCTGACCTATTATATGCTGACCTATTATATGTAGACGCGAATTGTACTGTGGCGCACGACGGAAGTACATTAATTCGCGTCACGCGTCCAGAGATGGATACTAACGAAACAAATTACACAGGCCTAAAACAAAAAGAATCCGCGCCATTTGTTATCAAGAGCCAGGACGCGCTACAAGCGGCAAAGACAATTTCGTCAAAAAAAAGCCACGCGATAATATCTCAATCTAACCAAGATACAAATGTTAAAATTACTAGCCTTGAAGGCCCAACCATATCAATTGACACAATTCAAGAAGATTATCCAGACTACAAGAAAGTTATTCCTAAAAATGGTATAAGAATAGCGTTTGACGTGGAACGCATGGGGATAATCTGCAAGCTCGCAAGAGAGTTTCAGAAACAGAAGAAAGGGGAATACAAACTAATGTACATGGACATTAGTGATTCTGATCCTTCCTCTCCAATCAAACTGCAAACAAGAAACCATCAAACAAAACAGGAATTCTTAGCGGTGTTGGCGCAAATGGAAGAAGCTCCAATAAGAGAAAACGATGAATAATTATAATTTAATTAAAAAGAAAGGATAAGAAAGATGATAAAGGTTTGGAATGACTTATACAAAAGTAAAAAAAAAGGTAATGAGACATTTCTTGAGGACTGTCTCATTGAGGCTGATGAAAAAAATAACCACACAGATGAACAGTACAAATTATTGACAAAAATTGCGTATGACGGAAAGGTACAATACTATCTCACCTTACAACATGATAATGGGGGTGAGATATATCACGCGGAGGTAGAGTTTAGTTCATATGGTCTTGCTAAAACGATGTATGATAATATACAATCGTTTTACCTTGACACGGTAAGAAATGACTAAAAATTTTTATAACATTTAGAAAGAGAGGGAGAAATGAATGTTATTGAAGAGATGAAAGAAGAATTTAGAAAACTAGAAAAAGCACAATCTGAATTAAGGGAAGAAGTAAAAGGGCTTATGAATAATTGGAGCGCGGCAACGGCAGGCTTCGAAATATGCGTAAAAACCTGCGTTGAAAAACAGAATAAGCACTATCAAGACGTATATTATCTCCGCGCGGGGGATAATGAGCTAAAAACGTGGCAAGGGAATGTTTATTCTGATAACACTCATTTTTCTAACGCGCTGTCTAATGAGCAGTTAAGAGAATTTGCCGCGGAATTCCCACATCTCATAAGAACAGTCTTATGGATGATAGAACAGGAGGTAAGAGAGGCAAACACTTGCCTCCAAACAGTCTGCGCTATATCTACGATGTTATGAGCTAGGCCATAATGAACTGTAGTGGGTCTGGACTGAGCTTGGGTTGTTGTTTTTTTCATCAAAAAAAAAGAAGTAAAGAGTTGCCCTGATGAAAAATTTTAAAACTTTTTACAAGGAGGATATAATGGCAAGCTATATTATCGCGAAGGAAATTCAAAGTGAGACAAAAAGCATGAGAGAAACCACGCGAAATCCTCATTATTTAGAGCGTGAAAAAGGCTTTGAATTTGAAGTAAAAGAAAAGAAAAATAAAAAACCATTTAACAATTTTAAGAGTGTTAAAATTAACGGTAAAAGAATCAATAAAAAACATCTAAATGGTGTTAACTTAAACAAACTCAACAAGGAGCTATGCGAATGGCAAAAAAGCAAAAAAAGCGAATACAGAGAAATAATTAAGCAATTTATCAGAGAGTCTAAACAGCGCGAAACAGAGCAAAGCAAGATAAATCTTATTAAAAAACTATGGAACCATTTATAACTTAAATTAGGAGAAAATAATGAGAACATTCACAGAGCAAGAATTATTAGATTGTGTAAGTATCGCGTATCAACACGAATTTAACCGAATCGGAAACAATGTATCTAGCCATAGCCAGCTAGAGCGTTGGATTATCCAGGAACTTAAGGCCCACAAAGATGATACATGCGCGTTCAGCACACTCAAAGACGTAATGTGTCAAAAGTTTAATGTAAAAGAGCTGGAAATATCATTACAGGAAATGTCAGCAAAAAGAGAAATAACAACTAAAAAAAGAGAAATAACAACTAAACCTAAAGAGGTGACGCTAAAACCTGATGATATTAAAGTAGGTGATATCGTTACACCATTAGAAGATGATAATTCCGAAGAAATAATATTTTCGGGTTTTGATGTATTTGTTGATCAGCGCGAGAAGCAAAAAATTATTTCAAGCGGCGATATTGTAAGTGTGAAAGCTATTCAATTGCCATATATAGTTGCTGATATACTTAACAAAAACATGAAAGGAGCTGTTATAAACATTAAACAGTTAAAGTTTATGAAATTAAAAAAAGAATTTATTGACGCTGTCCTGTTAAAGCCTAAAAAAAGTATTAATGAATATCACGTCAAATATAGCACAGATCAGTACAATTATCTATGCTTTTCACACGCTGTCAAGGAAGTGTTGTTAGGCTCAACTAACGTATATTCTGATATAAGTTGTAATGCCAAAGACTGTGAGAGATGCGCGGAGCCACAAAAGAAAGGAGGAGTTAATAGTGTTACATAAAATAATTGAAAGCAAAATGGAACATAAAGTAGAATTAGCAAGAACTATCGCTGAAACGGCTCATGATGGACAATACATATGCAAACGCGATGGTGTAACACCGTATATCACACATGTAAATAACGTAGTGGAGCTGCTAGAAGGTTCAGAAGCGAAAATAGTAGGCTACTTACACAACACGCTAGAAATGTCTGATTATACCTACAAGGATCTTATAAAAGAAGGTATACCGGCCTATCTAGTGGCCGCTATAATCACATTAACACTGACAGAAAACCAAAGCCACATCGATTATATCATGAAGATCAGGCAATCAAAACTAGCGACAAAAGTTAAAATTGCTGAGATAGTAATAAATTTAACAAACGAACCTACTTATAAACAGATACAGTATTACACAAAAATGTTGACAATTTTATCTAAGAAAGGAGGTGACTGATGTTTATGTGTTATATTATTATCTTAATTATTTTAATTGTCTTGTGTTTAATATTTTAATGGAGGAAGAGTATTATGTATTGGAAAAGCGCGGTACACGTGATATATATTATTGTAATATTGATTCTTTTTTTTTGCTTACGCGGTAAATTAATTAAACGCACAAAACAAGTCAGCAATATAGTTGGCCAGATAAAAAAAGAAGAAACACGCTTCTTTAATGATTACAAGGACTTAAAAATTATTGAAGAAGTATTAAAAAGAACAGATAATAGTCATGAATAAGCTGGTAACAAAAACAGAAATGTTTTCTTCGCGTGGAATGATTTAGATGAAGCACTATGATAGTTTAGGAATCACAAAAATCTTGCTACTCAACTTAATTTGTTGATTATAAAATTTTTTATAAAAAGGAGAAATTATGAAAATTGAAGATAAAGAATTAGGAGAATTTTTTGATACTGAAAATATCCATTACTTGGATAGAGTTACGTATATTCCAAGCCACGCGAAGGGAAACGCGTCACATCCCGACGCGGAACAGGGAGTGATAATATCTTGGAATGAAACAGATGTAATGGTTTTATATTGCGGGAGCCGAACGGTAAAAGCTACAACTCCAAAAGATTTAGTATGGGGATAGCTTTATAACAAACAGTATTAATTGTTATGTGTAAATTTTACTTGACATTTTATATGATTTCTGTTAACATTTTTTTAATCGTGTAGGTGGGTTATGTGGCTATCCAGAGATACTTGTTCGGCACATAATAACAGGACACGTAAAAGAACCTGTCAATGGCACAAGTTACCGTGGAAACCTGAGTCCTCAAGCTGATTATAAAACAATTTAATTTCGCGGTAGCTGCTCTCCTTTCTGTTTCTGTTACAGTACAGTACAGTATAGGTGGTAGCTACCGCTCTGTTTCCTGTTCCTTAGCTGTTCTATATTGTATAGTACAAAACAGAACAGCATTATTGAGGGAGAAGAAGTAAGGGGTTACCCTGATAAAAAATTTTAAAACTTTTTTAATATTAGTAACATTTGTGTGATAAGGAGGTGGTGAAAAAAATGAAATCATTTGATAAACTTATATATGACCAACTTGATGGAAAAACTCCAAAAGAAAAATATGATAAATTAGTAAACCCGCAAAGGGCAATGCGGCAAATAGCATATCCAAGAAGGGGAAGCGATAAAGAATCATGGGCAATTGAAATAATCGCGGAAAAAGCCCAAGAAGCAATTATGTTTAAAGATTATTAAGATTATAACAGTTATAGATAAGCTGCCAGCTTAATCAAAACGCGTGGATGATACCGGTTTTAATGCAATCAGAGCGTTGAGAGCGCGGATCGCTTCTGTATTTGCTGGTCAGCTTGATTGCCTTGTTATATTGCGATTACTGGAGACCATAAAGACATGAAAATGGATAAAGTAGCGGGCAGCGGCAAGGACGAATTTTACACACCGCTGTATGCGGTGAAGCCAATAACAGAGTTTATCAGGGCTGACAGTGTTGTATGGTGCCCGTTTGATACAGAGCAAAGCTATTTTGTAAAAGAGCTGAAACGTATTGGGCACAAGGTTGTAGCGACACACAAGGATACAGGAAGCGATTTTTTCACTACAATCGCGGAGTGCGATTACATAGTAAGCAACCCACCATATTCACTAAAGACCGAGATTTTGCGGCGGTTATTTAAGATGGGTAAGCCATTTGCAATGCTGGTTGGAGTAGTTGGGTTATTTGAGAGTCAAAGACGCTTTGAAATGTTTAGAGATAACGAATTTGAAATATTGTATATGAATAGGCGGGTAAGCTACTTTCAGGACTATGATGACGAAAAACCCAAACTTAACCCCCCATTTAGTTCAGTATATGTTACCTCAAAAATGCTCCCTCAGAAGATGATGTTTACCGAGATAGATAAACGGGCAATATAACATAAGCGATAACACTGTTTTAATCTCTACATTAGAAGGGGATCACAAAGGAGTTGTTGGAGATTTCATAATCAAAGGTGTTGCTGGAGAATACTATCCATGCAAGCCGGATATCTTTAAGGATACTTATGAAAAGGTTGAAGATTAATAACTTTATAACAGTCAAAGGTGACTTGACACGTATGGCAATAGAAAGATAAGGATAAAATATAATGAACAAGGAATCTAAAGATATAAAAACCGCAAGAGATAGAGTAGTCAAGTCGAGTGGTTTGTTATGTGTCGGCGACATTGTTAGATTGTCAGGATGTCCCTATGATGAACAAATACCCGAAGAAATGGAAAAATTTTCTCAATTATTTAATATCAAACAAACAGTAATAGAAATAAAAGATGTATCAGGCGAGGAGGGCTCCACTGGCCAGTGGGTTAAAACTGATAAAGAACCTAACTGGATAGATAAGGCTTGGTATTATAAAGACACATAACAACAAGCATAACCATGTTTTTGAGTCATGAAGCAGTAAATCAATTTTTAGAAACTAAAAACGTCTTTATAAAGAAAAAGTACTTGATTTAGTTTGTAAGTTCTAGTATTATATTGTCCCATGGATTAATCAACAATTCTAACTTTATTGGAGTACATAATTTAACGTTAATCGGTAAAACAGAAACTGAAACTGAATTTAATAATCGGAGGTAATAATGAGCGTATCGGAAATATATAAAGGTAACTTCTATAAAGGGTCTGATTTCGAAAATGGTAAAGAATGTACCCTTGTCATTAGTGACGCTGTAATAGAAGACCTGGAAGATCGGAAAACTGGTAAAAAAAGCCGAAAAATCATTCTTGAATTTGAAAACAAACAAGAACGATTAGCTTTGAACAAGACTAACGCGAAATTAATAGCGAAAAAGCTTGGAGATGAGGAAAAAGAATGGGTAGGACATTCTATAATTTTATTCGGTATTCCAACTCAAATGGGAACAGGGGTTAGTGTTAGGTTTCCTAAGACTGAAAACTTTTCTAAGGAAGATTTCTAAGGTTTAATTTATAAGATCTTCTAAGTATGTGAGAGAGAGTGTTTGCGAAGCGTTTAATTTCTGTTACGCTCAAGTAGGCGTCAAAGGACTCTCTTTCACTGCTTAGGAGACCAGAAAGAAATATTAAAAAAATGACAAAAAAACATTTCAAAAAAACGGCATTAGCCCATACTCGTTATTATAATAAAGCGGGAAAACAAGTAAAAGGAGTAACCACTATTCTTAATGAACTATCAAAGCCAGCGTTATACAGTTGGCACAATAGAATGGGGCTAAAAGGTATCGACACATCTAAATATATGAATGAGAGCGCCGCGATAGGCACCTTGGCGCATGAGATGATACAAGAATATCTTTCATGTAACGCTAAGTATCATTATAAAGGAGCGATTATAGAAAAACATGAAACGGATTACACTTTATACACTCCCGCGCAAATACAGCTCGCGGAGAATTGCTTACTATCTTTCTATGGGTGGTTAGATAACCATCCATTACAGGTTATAGCGTTAGAAAAACCTATGGTGTCTGAAATATTCCAATACGGTGGCACGATAGATTGTTACTGTAAAATAGATAATAAGTATGTGCTGCTTGACTTTAAGACTGGTAGTGGCATTTACGAGGATATGGCATATCAGTTAGCCGCGTACGCTCAGTTGTTGTTAGAAGATGGCAATCCTGTTGACTGGAGTATGGTTTTAAATATTCCGAGAACGAAAACCGATAGTTTTAAAACCGAGAAATATAATAAGTTAGAATATGAATTTGTTATATTTAAGAACGCTCTTGAGATCAGCAGAATTAAAGAATTAAAGAAAAGGGATTATAATGGCTAGATGGTGGTCACCACGTATCAAAGTTGTTTGTGTGGTTTGCGATTGGGAAGGGACTAGGACAAGAGCGACAACGCATTATTTGTGTCCAAAATGCTACCCGCTTGGTAAACATACAGGAAAGTTTAAAATATATAAAAACGCGAGGCGAACAGTGCGAGAAAAATATCCAGAATATAAAGATAGTACTAAGAAGAAATGAAGAGATTTAAAGTTGGCGATAGAGTCAGACATAAATTTTTAGGCGACGCGACGGTGAAAAAATGTTTACGATCCGCCATGGACAATAAACATATTTTCGCTTATATCATTCAGGCTGACAAAAAGCCTGATGTGAGATATAACACTGGGCAACATGAGTGCTTGGTGTTTATTGATAGTTTGGAGTCTTTATAGCAGACTGGGGAAGAAATAGAGCTTACCATATTTCAGCGGCGCGAGGGGGGTTACCACTTCTGTTATGAAGAAGAAGTAAGAGACAAATTTTTTTACGAAGGAGATTTAATTTAGACAGTAATGGGGGTGATAAAAGAATGATAGACAAGCGAATAGAAGCCACAATAAACCTACATAAAGGATTTGGGCAATATGGCTGGGAACTTGAAGTGGCAAAGGGCATATTTTCAACAGGAGAGAGACACATAGAAATTAAAGGATTTAAAGTTGCTAATTCTGTTAGAATAAACAGCAGATTTGAAGATAACAATGACCTTATTAATATTTTATTAACAATAGACGCTCTTAAAAGGAGAGGGACTGAGTATGTTGAGTTATTCTTGCCATACTTTCCTTATACTATACAAAACAGGGAATGTGACACAAAAACCCCATTTCCTCTTAAAATTGTTTCTGATATGTTTATAGCTTCAGAAGTAAACAGAATAATAACATACGACACGCGTGATATTATAGAGATCTTATTAGACAAAATAATAATAAATCTCAGTAATTCAAAAGAAGTTATGGATTTTATTATTGATCACGAAGAGCTCAGGCAACCTCTTGTTGACTATATAGGGTTTAAAAAACCTCTCGTTCTGATCTGTCCTGATGTGAAAGCGTTTAAAAAAACACAAAAATTATATGAAGAACTACCTGGAGTTTTCAAAACGATTGTCTACTGTCACAAAAAAAGACTTCCTAGCGGCGGTTTATTAGTATCTAAAATTAACGTGGATATAAAAGATATGAACTGCTTAGTTGTGGGTGATATCTGTGACAGTGGCGCGACGTTTCTACAAATAGGCGATAGGCTCAGAGAAGCACAGGTTAATCAATCTTATTTGTTTGTAAGTCATGGGATATTTTCGAAAGGCACAGCAGATCTGTTACAGAGATATCGCGTGATAGGCACAACAAATAGTATATATGAATATGGGGTAGAAGTAGAAGGTACTAAAACTTTCAAAATTAGTATTTAGCTACTAAAATTTCTAAAATTAGTATTTA